>CANRFE010000006.1 GCA_947629805.1 uncultured Clostridia bacterium
AAAATATTAGCACTAAACTAAAAATTTAGTGCTAATAAATAAAATTTTTTAAGACATTTTCAAAAATGATTGACACTGCTTTATTTTCCTATTAACTCTAGTCCTTCCACTTTTTCTATAGGCACTTTGGAAATTGTATTTTCCAGTGGCTTATAAGGAATTTTTACCACTTTATAATTGGTAGTATGCCCTTTTAGAAATTCTCCTTCTTTTTCTTCCCATAACACTTCTAATTCTTTTCCAATTTCTTTTCTATTTTGATTTATTTCATTCGTATGGGATAAACAAATTAACTTATGACTTCTTTCTTCTTTTCTTTTTCCATCTATTTGGTTTGGCATCCCTGCTGCTTTTGTTCCTTTTCGTGGAGAATATTTAAAGATATGCATTTGGTAAAAATTGATTTCTTGCAAAAAGGAATAGGTTTCTGCAAATTCTTCCTCTGTTTCCCCTGGAAAACCAACAATAATGTCGGTAGTTAAGGAAACCTGTGGATAGGCTTTTCTTAAAAGTTCTACTGCTTTTTTAAATTCTTCCGCAGTGTACCTTCTGTTCATTCTTCTTAAGGTAGCCGTACATCCACTTTGCAAAGATAAATGAAAATGGTCACATATTTTTCTTAGCTTCGTTAGCCTACTTACAAAATCCTCCGTAATTAAAGTTGGTTCTAAAGAACCTAAACGAATTCTTTCTATTCCTTTTGTTGCATGAATTGCTTCTAACAAATCAATTAAACCAATATTTTCTTTTAAGTCTTTTCCATAAGAAGCAATATGAATTCCTGTAATAACTACCTCTTTTATTCCTTTTTGGGCAATTTTTTCTACTTCTTTTACCACACTTTGTATACTTCTACTTCTTACATGCCCTCTTGCATAAGGAATAATGCAATAAGAGCAAAATCGATCACATCCATCTTGTACTTTAATAACCGCTCTTGTTTTTTCTGTATAATCTGTTATACCAAAATCTAAGAATTCTGTTTGATGCATTACATCTGTAACAACTTGCTTTTGCTTATTTTCCTTTTGAAATTCTTCTATATAGGTAACAATTTTATTTTTCTCATTTGTCCCATAAATTAAATCAATTTCTTCTATTTTGCTAAGTTCCTCTTTCGCAACTTGAGCATAACAACCACAAGCAACTACTAATGCGTTCGGATTCATTTCTTTTACTCTTCGAAGCATTTGTCTTGATTTTCTATCTGCCATATTCGTAACGGTACAAGTATTAATAATATAAATATCTGCTTCTTCTTGAAAATCTTTTATTTCATACCCTTTTTTTAAGAATTTTTCTATCATGGCATTTGTTTCGTATTGATTGACTTTACAACCTAAAGTACAAAAAGCTACTCTTTGCCCCATTTTCTTTCCTCATTTCTTGCTCATATTGTTTTTTATTATAGCATATTTTTACTTGTTTTGAAAGTAGTATTGATTATTTTTGCTTCTTCTATTTTTTTACCTGTTTTTTTCCTCCGTCCCCAAAAACAGTTCCAAAAAGTAGAAAAAAGTCTTTTCTTTTTCGGGAATTTGTTGTATAATAGAAATGTATAAATATTCAAATGAATTGATAAAGTGAAGATGAAAGAATAAATTTTAGGAGGCTTTTTTATGTGGTCAATATGGTTAATTGTTGCTGGGGTTTGTTTTGTAATTGAAATGATGACAGTAGGGTTTTTCGTATTTTGGTTTGGTGTTGGTGCCTTACTTACCATGATAATTAGCTTCTTTTTCCCTAATAACTTAGTATTGCAAGCAACTATCTTTGTTATTTCTTCTACTTTATGTATTTTTTGCACAAAACCTTTGGTAAAAAAACTTTCTAAGTCCGACAAGAAAATAGCAACGAATGCTTATTCTTTGATTGGGAAAAAAGGAATTGTTATACAAGATATTAATCCTACTTATGGGATTGGGCAAATTAAAGTAGCAGGAGAAGTTTGGTCTGCAAAAACTAGAGATAATTCTACTATTGAAAAAGGTTGTGAAATTGAAATTATAGAAATTGATGGTGTAAAAGCAGTGGTAAAACCACTTGCTGTTACAGCAAATTTAGGAAATAAATAGTTATTAATATGCAAATATGCAAATAAATAGGTAAAAAGAAAAAAAGGAGGAAAACTATATGGGAGGAATTATTTTTTTAATTGTGGTACTTGCCATTATTTTCATTATTGCTTTCAAAACAATCAAAATTGTAAGACAATCGGAAGTATATATTATTGAAAGACTTGGTAAGTTCCATAAAATTGCGGATGCTGGTTTAACCATCATTATCCCATTTTTCGACCATGTACGCAGTGTTGTTAGCTTAAAACAACAAACCATGGACATCCCACCACAAGGGGTTATTACAAAAGATAATGTTACGATTACTATTGATACAGTCGTATTTTATAAAATTACAGACCCTGCAAAAGCAGTATATGAAATTCAAAGTTTAAAGAAAGGTATTGAATATTTAGCCATTACCACTATTCGTGATATTGTTGGTAAAATGGACTTAGATGAAACCTTTAGTTCAAGAGATGCAATTAATGATAAGTTAAGAGTTATTTTAGACGAAGCAACCGATCAATGGGGCTGTAAAATTGACAGAGTAGAAATTAAAGATATTACACCACCTGCAGATATTCGTGATGCTATGGAAAAACAAATGAATGCAGAACGTAATAAAAGAGCTTTAATTTTACAAGCAGAAGGAGAAAGACAATCGGCTATTACACTTGCAGAAGGAAAAAAAGAAGCTGCTATATTAGAAGCAGAAGCAGATAAAGAAGCAAAAATTAGAAGGGCCTCTGGTGAGGCAGAAGCTATTAAAAAAGTAGCAGAAGCAAAGGCAGAAGAGATTCACATGGTATATGATGCTATGATGAAAGCAAACCCAGATGAAAAATTAGTCCAATTAAAATCTTTAGAAGCCTTAAAAGAAGTAGCGAATGGAGATGCAAATAAAGTCTTTATTCCTTTTGATGCCACCTCTGCTTTAGGAAGCCTTGGTGCTATAAAAGAAGTTATGAAGGAAAACAAAAAAGATTCTAAAAAAGAATAAAAGAAAAAAGAAAGAGAAAAAGGCGTTGCTAATTTAGCAACGCCTCTTTTTGTTTTCAACTTTCTAAGAAAAACAGAATACGATTCTTCTAAGTTGTTTCTTTGCCGGTAGTATTCATATTTTGCTTAGACCATGTTTACATTCGTATCGTAACACAAATTATTTTTTATGTCTAGACAAAAATTTAATTTTTATAAAACTGTATCGTCCTTTTGATAATACTTAGTCCCTAACATTTTATCTGGCAAATATTGTTGTTCTACATAATGCCCTGGATAGGCATGTGGATATTTATAACCATTTGCATAGCCAAACTGTTGCATTCCCTCTGCTGGTGCATTACGAATATGCATAGGAATTTCCCCTGTATCTTTATTTTTCACATCTTCTAATGCTTTGTCTATTGCAAGATAAGAAGCATTAGACTTAGGAGAAGTTGCTACATAAATAGCTGCTTCTGCTAAAAGAATTCTTGCCTCTGGCATTCCTACCATGTGGACTGCCTGCATAGCAGAATTTGCTACTACTAATGCGTTAGGATTTGCCATTCCTACATCTTCTGCTGCACAAATGACAATTCTTCGTGCTAAAAACATAGGGTCTTCTCCTCCATTTAATGCTCTTGCTAAATAAAAAATAGCAGCATCTGGATCCGTTCCTCGCATCGATTTAATAAAAGCACTAATATTATCGTAATGGCTGTCTCCATTTTTATCAAAAATTGCTTTTCGATTTTGTACACTGTCTGCTGCAATTTGATTGGTAATTTCAATAACACCATCTTGATTTACTTTCGTAGTAAGTACGGCTACTTCTAAACCATTTAAGGCAGTTCTTACATCTCCATTTGATACCTCTGCAATTTTGTGTAAAGTATCTTCTGCAATTTTAATACGATAGCTTCCCAAGCCCTCTTCTGCAACTAATGCTCTTTTTAAGATTTGGTATATATTTTCTATGGTGAGTGGCTCTAATTTTACTACCATAGAACGAGAAATAAGTGCTTTATTCACTTCAAAATAAGGATTTTCTGTAGTTGCTCCTATTAAAATAACAGTTCCATTTTCTACATAAGGAAGTAAGGCATCTTGTTGCAATTTATTAAAGCGATGAATCTCATCAATAAATAAAATGCATTTGCCAGTAGGGTTTAACATTAAATTACTAGCCTCTACAATGGCGTTTTTAATATCTCCTACTCCTGCTGTTACTGCATTAATTCTCGTGAATTTATATTTGGTTGTTTCACTAATTACTCTTGCTAAAGAAGTCTTTCCACATCCTGGTGGCCCCCATAAAATAATGCTAGACAATCTATCTGCTTTAATAGTACGATATAAAATTTTATCTTTTCCTAACACATGTTCCTGCCCTACATATTCTTCTAACGTTTTAGGTCGCATACGGAAGGCAAGTGGCTTACTTAAATCAATCATGTTTCTCTCCTTATTTTTGTATACGTTTACCTAGCTAAATTCTTCAACCCTACTTTTACCATTTCTTCTACACTTAGGTTTTCTTTTTCTACTTTTTCAAATGCCTTTTCTATTTCTTTTCTACTATATCCTAATACTTGTAATGCAGAAATGGCTTCTCTTACTTTTTCATTCGTTTCTTCTATTTTTTCTAACGTTCCGGTTTCTATTTCTTCAGAAGTTTCTTCTTTCTTGATTTTATCTTTTAATTCTAAAATAATTCTTTGGGCTCCTTTGGGACCAATCCCTGGTAATGCCTTAATTTTTGCTATATCATTGCTAATAACAGCCAAAGCAAAAGCAGATGGACTAATATTCGATAAAATACTAATAGCCGATTTGGCCCCTATACCGCTAACGGATAACAACAGTTCAAACATGCGAAGTTCTTCATTGGTAAGAAAACCATATAGGCTCATATCATCTTCTCTTACTCTTAAATAAGTATGAATTTTAACCATTTGCCCAATTTCGCCTAATTTTTCAATAGCGGTTTCAGACATAAAAATTTTATAACCAATTCCATTTGCTTCTACTACAATATAACCTTTTGTTTTTACTTCTAAACTTCCTTTTAAGTATGCGTACATGTTTTTCTCCTTTTTCTTTTTGTTAGCCTTATTGTATCATAAATTTCATTTTTTGCAAGCATTTTTACAAATTTTTGTTTGCTATTTTTCTAAATATTCCAGAATATCTCCGCGGAGTGCATTTTAGTACTTCACATATTTTATCTAAGGTTGAAAAGCGAATTGCCTTTCCTTTGTTTGTTTTTAAAATTGAAAGATTTGCTTTCGTAATTCCTATTTTTTCTGCCAATTCCTGAGAGGATATTTTCCTTTTTGCCATCATGACATCTAAATTTACCATTATCGCCATTTTTCTTTTTCCCCCTCTTTCTCTATATAGTAAAATCATTTTCTTCTTTGTTTTCTACGGCTACTTTGTAAATTTCATTTAATATTTTAATGCCAATACCAAAAACAAAAAAGCCAATTGCAAATACCAATAGGAATAAGTTTAAAAGTAATTT
Source organism: uncultured Clostridia bacterium (assembly GCA_947629805.1). Lineage (GTDB taxonomy): Bacteria > Bacillota > Clostridia > TANB77 > CAG-508 > UMGS1663. Next base: position 5,569 of record CANRFE010000006.1, read on the forward strand.
TTCTCCCATGGTATAATAAATCGTATGGTTATAAAAATTTAGACCAAATAATAGAATAACATATAAAATTGCCATCATCATACAAGCAACGTAAATTTTTTGAAAACAGATTATATTGCTTCTATCAAATGGCTTGTTTTGTTTTAACTTTTGAAAAATTTGAATAAACTTTTGCAAAATATAAAGTGCTATCAAGCCTGTTGCTAAAAGTACTACAAGAACCACTACAAGTAATATAGCTTGCCACAAATATTGTTGTACCAGATAATAGCGCGTTGTTTCCGATAAAAGTACCAAACCTAATAGTCCTACCATACCAATATCTAATAGTGCAATCATCATAAATGCAACTTCTAATGCTACTTCTACTTTTGAAGCTAAACTTTTTTCTCCCAATATTTTCATACTTTTTCTCCTTTTTCTATTTTTCCTTAGTATATCTTACTTATTTTTGTTCGTCAATATTTTATTATTGTTTTTCAATATTTTTAAACATTCCCATTTTTTTGTTTTCTAACAACAAAAAATGCCTTTTGCATCAATAATACAAAAGACATTCTTATTATTTCTTTTCTTGCCATGTTATTTTTCCTAAAATACTTCCTACGAAATGAACAATTTTCGTTGCATTTCTTTGTGCTATTCCTTTTCCTAAAGCCTTTCCTCCAACTGTTAAAGAAGCGACTATAGCACTAATAATAAATTGAAAATTAAAAGTAAGGCCAAATCTTTGTGTTATTTTCATAGTAATTAAAGCCGCAATAGAACCACTAAGAACCCCACAAATATCCCCAATAACATCTGCACAAATATTAGCTACTTTAGCTGAATTTCTAATTAATTTTATAGATGTTTTAGCTCCCTGTATTTTTTTACTTGCCTTTGCATGCAATTCTTCCTCTTTTGCTACTGTTACTGCTACTCCTATAATATCAAATACAATTCCTACAAAAATAGTAAATATTAAAATGAGAATTGCTGGAAATAAGTCTAACATGGAAATCGCATTTGTAGAAATATACGAAAAAGCAATGGATAAGAGAAAAGTAGTAATAAAAACCGTAACAAACCATTGCAGCTCTGTATTTTCTTTTTCTTTTTTTAACATGTAAATATAAACTCCTTTATCCTTTTCCTAAAAAAACAAATAGATGGTAAAAGTTTAAGTAAATTTTACGGTTTAGGTCTAGAAGAATTTCTCTACTTTCTACCAAACATTACTGTTTGGCTGTTTCCACTTAAAGAAAATATCTACGATTCCATTAAAAAAAGAATCGTTAGAAACTAGATCACCACTTAAATCCGTACCTTAATCCTTAAACTTCCTTGCTTTTTTGCAAAAGCAAACATTCTAGAAGTTTTCCTTGAACATACAATATGTCTATTGTTAGTCTTTTTTGCAAGAATAATTTCATAACCCAAGTATAAAATAGAATTTGGCCAAATTCTATTTTGGATAAAGTTAATCCCAGTATTCCCACTCAAGACAGGCTACTCTATGCATTTTGTGTCTTGGCACGCAACATAGGTTATACTTTATATTTTTCTAAAAGTTTATAGAATATTTTATATAAAGCCTCCACGAAAATAGGGATCTTATATATGCCATTATATATTACCCTACTTTCTTTACTCCCTATCCTCACACAAAACTGGCATTTCGCGCAAGAATAAGAAACTTCAACGATGTGCCCTTTAGTGGATTTTTAGCCCCACCCTCACAATAGGTATATGTACTAGAATAATGCACCATCATTTCTATTATAACATATTTTGGTAATTTTGCCAAGGTACCTCAATGAAATTTTAATAAATTCTTTGCATTCGAAAAATATATTTATCTAGAAAAAAAGAGAATACATTCCCTCTAAATAGGTACTAATATTCCCTTCTTTTCCTTTTCTTTTAACTTATTTTTATTCTTGTACTTTCTCTTTTTTTTCTTCTTTCCAAACTATATTTACAATTGTCGTTCCAATACCAAATAAGCAAAGAACAAAAGAAATAAGACCGCCTAAAATTGGTATTTGAGAAATTGCCCATAAAATAGCACTAGCTGCTAATATACACAAGATTCGTTTTATATTGCCTTCTGCTTTCCACCATTTTGCTAATAAACTTCCAAAGAAAATACTTGCTATAGAAAAACCAATATAACATAATACAACTGCTATAAAAGCTCCACAAATAACAAGAGAAGTTCCTACTGTGCTAAGAGCTAGAATGATGGCAACAAGAACAAAAGCAATTGGTGCTGCAAAACCAACTCCCAAAGATGTAAATGCCTTAGCAACTCCCATTTTTCCTACTCTTTCTACAAATTTAGGGCTTAACCATACAAAGGCTAAACTTACTACTAAAGTAAATAGGATTGTTTGAAGCAAATCTTCTATATAAGATAAAATAATATTTCCAACACTCGTTTTTGTATCTACACTCGTTGCACTATACTTTACTTCTCCCCCAACTGCTGTTTGTGGTATTTCTATTTCTGTTTGATTTGTATAATGTAAGTCCCCTTCAATATACACTTGCTCCATCGTTCCAAATTCCATATTAGAAGTAGAAACATAAGCATTTCTTCTTACGGTTCCTTCAATTTTGATATGAGGAGCCATTACTTTCATGTCACGATAAATAAACCCATCATCGCCTACTGTAAAATCATTACATGTAGCATATACATCATAAACAACACCATTTATCATAATTTCTTTTGCACAAGCAAAAATACTACTATAAATATAGCCTCCCTTTTCCACTGTTAATTTATTGGCAACAACAAATAAGTCTCCTCCTATTTCTCCTGTACCTGTAATGGTTACTTCATCTGCTATAACAAAAACATTTCCATCTACAACATTTGAAATGGTTACGTTATCCTTTGCTACATATAAATCTCCATTGGTCCAATCCGATGTTTCTTCTATTATTCCTTGCTCTTCTTCTGCAAGTTGGTCTACTTCTTCTTGCACTTGTGTCGTAAGATCTTCTGTTGCAAAACAGCAAGAACTAATAAATATAAGAAGGCAAAAAGTAAATAGAAAAATTTTTAATTTTGTTTTTATCATATTAATTTCTCCTTTCTTTTTATGTCCTAACTATATCTCTTTTTTCTTCTTTTGTCAATAAAAAAGGAAAGCAACAACTACTTTTTCGTTGTTGCTTTTGGCACTGGTAAGTAATAAGCACAGTTGCAATTTGGATTCACTTTTTGCTTTGCAATATTTTCTAAGCAGCATTTTCCTTCTTTTTGATAAATACATTGCGAAGAACAATTTATATTTGTCAAGCTTATCACCTCGATATAGCTAGTATGGTTTTTTTGTGATTAAAATATACGTTTACTTCTTTTGATATTCTTGACAATACATACAAATAGGACATTTTTCACATTTTGGGTTACGCGCTGTACAAATATTTCTTCCATGCCAAATGAAAACATGGTTTAAATCGTAGTAATACTTCTTTGGGAATATTTTTAGAATATCTTGTTCTATTTTTTCTGGCTCTTTTTGCTTTGAAATTCCTATTCGATTTGCAATTCGTTTACAATGGGTATCTACCGCCACGCCTTGTGGATTAGAAAAGACTTCTAGCATAATAACATTTGCTGTTTTTCTACCAACTCCTGGTAATTTCATTAATTCTTCCATTGTATTTGGTACTTGTGAATGATATTTTTCCACAAGAATTTGCGCCGTAGCTTTAATGTTTTTTGCTTTATTTTTGTAAAAGCCACAAGGATGAATTAAACTTTCTAATACGGTTAATTCCATGTTAGCAAAATCTTCTGGTTTTGTATATTGTGCAAAAATAGCAGGAGTCGTTTTATTCACTCTTTCGTCTGTACATTGAGCAGATAAAATAACAGCAACTAACATTTCAAACGGAGTAGTAAAATTTAAACTACATTTTGCATCTGGATAAGTTTGTTTTAATTTTTCTATCATTTCTATTGTTTGTTTTGAATTCATTTTTTCTCCTCTTTCTTATTTATTAAACCATAAAAATTGTACAAATTCAAGAAATAAGTAACAAAATAAAAAAGCAAAAATATAATATAATAAAAGGAGGTAAGAGATTATGTTTGGTGCACTTAAAAAAACAATTGGTGTATGTCTTATTGGAATTGGTCTTGGTGTACTTTTAGTGTTATTACTTCCCATTACAGGCTGGTTATTTTTAATAGGAGCTACTGTCTTAGTAATTGGATTTATGTGGCTATTTTGTTAAAAGGAGAGTGGAAAATATGACAATTGTAGTAAAAAAAGTTCCTAAATTTTTAAGAGGATTTGTAAAATTGCTATTTGGTATTAAAGACAAATAAATACATAAGATAAAGCATTCTATGTAAAGGAATGAAAAATGCCCCTTCTGTTGTATATATACTTTTCGTTTAGTACCTATACCAGAAAGGGTATTTTTTTAATTATTTTACTATTTCTTAAGAAATATTAGTAAAAAAGTAGTATGCATCCTACTTTTCTATTTTATTTATGCTCTTTTTACTTTTCCAGAACGTAAACATTTTGCACATACTGAAATTCTTTTTTCTTGTCCATTAACTATAGCTTTTACTCTTCTAAGATTTGGCTTAAAAGTTCTAGTTGCTCTTCTACTAACGTGTGAACGTGCAATACTAATTTGATTTCCATGAGATAGTGTTTTTTCGCAAATTTCACATTTTGCCATTTTTAGCACCTCCTATAAGTTTTGTAAAACTGACTATATATTATATTAGCACAAATTAAAAACAAATTCAAGTATTTTGCCAAATTTTATTCAGGCTTTCAATTTTGCTATTGTTTCTTTGTAATTGTTGGACTGAAACATATAACTTCCTACTACTACTATATCTGCTCCTGCTTCTACTACTTTAGGTACCGTTTTTTCATTCATTCCACCGTCTACTTCAATTGTAATATCATAGCCATTTTCATAAGCAAATGCATTCAATTTTCTTATTTTTTCTATACTTCCCTCTATAAATTCTTGTCCTCCTGCTCCCGGTTCTACACTCATTACTAATACACGATGTAAATAGGGTAAATAAGGATAAATTTCTTCTATGTTTGTATTTGGTTTTAAGGTTAACCCTACTTGTATATTATGCTCTTTTATATAAGCTATTAGATTTCTTATTTCTTTTTCTCTTTTACAGCTCTCTATATGAAAGGTAATGCTTTTTACTCCCATATCCACATAAGCTTTTACATAAGCTTCTACATCTTCTACCATTAAGTGTACTTCTATTGGCGTTGTAGTAATTTGTTCAATGGTTTCTGTATACCTTCTCATAAGATCTGTTGTATCTTTTTTTACAAATTTTCCATCCATAACGTCAATATGAAAATAATCTGTTCCTGCTACTTCTAAATTATATAGAGTTTGTAAATTCTCTTCTTTTTCTAAAGATAAGAGAGAGGTTGCTATTTCTACCATTTTTGTTCCTCCTTTTTCCTTAATTCTTTTTTTATGGCAAGATAATTTTCATATCTTTGCTTTTCAATTTTTCCTTGTTCTATTGCTTTTTTTATTGCACAATTTTCCTCTTTTTCGTGTTGGCAATCTATATACTCACATTTTTTTAAGTAAGGACGAAATTCAATAAAGTATTGTGCTAAGTCTTTGCTTTCTATTTCTTCTATGGAAAAAGTAGAAAAACCTGGTGTATCTGCAATATACCCCTCTTGTATAGGATATAAAGTAACACTGGTAGTAGTATTTTTCCCTTTTTGATTTTTCTCACTAATGGTTCCTTCTTCCGTCTTTTTTTCTTCAAAAAGACAATTCAATAAGGTAGACTTTCCGTACTCCAGAATTTCCAGAAAATGCTGTTAAATTTCCTTTTAGCACTTTTTTCACATTTTCTATTCCAATTCTTTCTTTTGCATTGGTTTGTAAAATAGGATACCCAATTTTTCCATAAAACTCCGTAATTTCTTGTATTTGTTCTTTTTTTCCTAAATCTATTTTATTTATACAAAGAATGGGCTTTATATGCAAATATTCTGCATAGGCTAGCTGTTTATCTAAAAATAAAAAATCTGGTTTCGGTGCCTTACAAGAAAGGACAAAAATCATTTGGGTAAGATTCGCAATTTTTGGTCTCTTACTATAAGTTTTTCTTGGTAAAATTTTTTCAATACTTCCTTTTTGTTTTTCCTTTTCTAATGGTTCTATTTCCACATAATCTCCTACTACTGGGGAAAACTCCTCTTGTCTCATTTTTCCCCTTAGCGTACAACGAAAAACTTGTTTTTCTACTTGTACTTGGTAGAGGTTAGAAATATTTCCAATAATTTGCCCTTTTAACATACTTTCTCCTTTTCCTAAACAAAAAAGGTTGCAAATACAAGTTCTGCAACCTTTCTACTCTATTTTACTCAAAATTTAAGACTAAGTTTGAACCATTCATATCTAAGGTTTGAGTTTTTTGTAGTACATCATCAACATATACTTTAACCGTCACGGTTCCTTTTGCTTCAAATGTTTTTGTTATTTTTGTGGTATCTTTTGCTTGTTTTTCATTATAGATAGTATCTTCGCCTACAACAATTTTGACTTGTACTTTTGGTACTTGCACTTCTTCATTAGTTGCCGTTGGCTTTGTATATTGTAATAAAGATTTTAAGTTAATATTAACGGTTCCTGTTTTTAATTTTTCAATTTTATTGACGGTAAGGATAATATCTGTTCCCTCATCTACAATTTCTCCTGAATTAATACTTTGTTTTAATACTACTCCGTCACTTTTGGTTGTATCTTCTTCATAAACTACTTCTATTTTTAATTTTTCAAATACTTTTCTAGCTTCTGCTTCTGTTTTTCCTACTACTGATATAATAGGAATTTGTTCCAAACCAGTTCCAATACTAACATATACTTTAACGGTTTCCCCTGCATTCACTTCCGTATTTTCTAGTGGTTCTTGTTTAATTACATACCCTTCTTCTACTTTGTCACTTGTCTCTTCTATTTTTTCTGGTTTTAATTTTGCTTTATTTAGCTCTTCTACTGCTACTTCGTATTCTTCTCCTACAATTTTAGGAACTTTGGTTATTTCCATTCCTTTACTAATAACAATTCCTATTTTGGTATTTTCTTTTACGGTATAATTGTTACGGTAAGCTGGGTCTTGGCTCATTACTTGCCCTGCTTCATATTCTGAACTATAGTCTTCTTGTAAAATTTCATAACTAAATTTGGTTCCTTTTAACTGTTCTTGCACTTGTGTTTCGGTTAGTCCTGCTAAATTTGGAATTTGTACATTTTTGATAGTTGTTGCATCCATTGCAAATTTGGTTGCAAAAATACTAAGTAAGAAAACAAATAAAAACACAAAGGCTAGTATTACTATTTTCATTTTAGGATGTTTTGCAAAATATTGAGCAAGTTTTCCTTTTTTCTTTTTATGATTGGTTTTTTCCTTATTTTCGTTAAGCATTTCATCTGTAATTGTTTCCATTCTTTGTGTATAATTTGTATCTACACTTTTTTCTTCTACAAAATTTCCTTCTGGGTTTTTTAGTGCCATACTTAAATCTTTTAGCATTTCCGTTGCAGATTGATAACGCATGCTTGGTTCTTTTTGCATTGCTTTCATAATAATTTTATTGATGGCAAAAGGAATACTTGGATTTAGCTTAATTGGTTCTATTGGTTTTTCTTGCATGTGTTTTAAGGCAATTGATACAGGAGTATCTGCATCAAAAGGAACTCTTCCTGTTAACATTTCATACATGACAACACCTAAGGAATATAAATCTGATTTTGCATCAGTATAGCCTCCTCTTGCATGTTCTGGTGAAAAATAATGCACAGAACCAATCGTGGTTCCAAAAGCTGTAATAGTAGAATTCGATACTGCTTTTGCAATACCAAAATCCGTTACTTTGGTTACACCATCTTCTGTAATAATGATATTATGTGGTTTTATATCACGATGCACAATGTTGTTTTTATGTGCTGCCTCTAAAGCAGAAGCAATTTGAATTACAATATTAACAGACCATTTCCAAGGAAGTGTTCCATCTTCTGTAATGATTTGTTTTAATGTCTTTCCTTGAATAAGTTCCATTACTATATAATAAATACCATCTTCTTGCCCTACATCATAAACCGAAACAATATTAGGATGGGTAAGACCTGCTGCAGATTGTGCCTCTACATTGAAACGACGAATAAATTCTTCGTCTGTAGTAAATTCTTCTTTTAAGACTTTTACCGCAACATAACGATTTAATACATGGCATTTGGCTTTGTAAACTGTTGCCATGCCTCCATTTCCTATTTTTTCTAGAATTTCATAGCGCCCCGCTATATATCTTCCTACTAAATCCATAATTTTTCTCTCCCTCTGCTTTATCTTATGACAATTGCTGTTATATTATCATAGCCACCATTTTCATTTGCTTTTTGTACTAATTTTTCAGCAGCTAAAGTTCCTTCTCTTTTAACAATTTCATAAATTTCTTGGTCTTCTACCAAATTGGTTAAGCCGTCGGTACACATTAATAAAATATCCTCTTTCATAAAGCCTTTAATGGTAACATCTGGCTCTACAAAAGCAGTGCAACCGTAGTGCTTTCATAAGCATATTTTTTTTTGGATGATGACTTGCTTCTTCTTTTGTAATCGTTCCATCTTTTACTAATTTTTCCACATAACTATGGTCATGGGTTAATCTTCGAATGAATTCTTTTCGTATACGATAAATTCGACTATCTCCTACATGTCCAATATATGCTTTATTGTGGTAAATTAAGCATACTTCTAAAGTTGTTCCCATCCCTTCTAAATTAGCATCTGTATTCGCCTTTTCATATACAACCATATTAGCATATTCCATGGCACTTTTTACTAAATTTAAGATATCTTCTTTTTCTTTTGGTATACTCTCAAAATTACTTTGAATATAACTTAAAGCGGTTGTCGTAGCAAGTTTACTTGCCACTTCGCCACCATTATACCCACCCATACCATCGGCTAAAATAAAAACTTGAATGGTATCTGTCGGGTCTGCAATATAATAGTAATCTTGATTCATTTCTCGTGCTTTTCCAACGTCTGATTTTGCAAAAGCTCTCACTTCTATTCTCCTCCTAGGTTTTTCCTTCTTAGTTGCCCACAAGCTGCCTCTATGTCTGACCCCAATTCTCTTCGAACGGTTGCTACAATTCCATGTTCATTTAAATAGTCACGAAATTTCAAAATATTTTCATTACTACTCTTTATAAATTTTCCATTCTCTATTTTGTTAATAGGAATTAAATTGACATGGCATAGCATTCCTTTTAATAATTTTACCAATGCTTTGGCATCTTCTATGTTATCGTTATTTTCTTTTGCCAAAGCATATTCAAAAGAAATTCTACGATTCGTAGCTTTTATATAATCTTTGCATGCCTGTAGCAATTCCTCTATAGGATAACGATTGTTTACAGGCATCATAGCACTTCTTTTTTCGTTGTTTGTAGCATGCAAAGAAATAGAAAGGGTACAAGGTATATTTTCTTTGGCTAAATCGTAAATTCTTGGCACTAAACCACTAGTAGAAACGCTAATATGCCTTGCTCCAATATTTAAGCCTTTTGGGTCATTTACAATACGAATTGCCTTTATTACATTTTCATAATTGTCTAATGGTTCTCCTATTCCCATAAAAACAATATTCGAAATTCTTACTTGTAAGTCTTGTTCTACTGCAATAATTTGTTCCACAATTTCCCCTGCTGTTAGGTTTCTTACAAAAGCAATTCCAGTAGAAGCACAAAATTTACAACCCATTTTACAGCCTATTTGGGAAGAAACGCAAATCGTTTTTCCGTGATGGTATTCCATTACAACCGTTTCTATAGCATTCCCATCTAATACATCAAATAAATATTTTTTCGTACCGTCTTTTGCTTCTTGTTTTTTTATTTGTTGAAAGTTACAAATGGTATAATTTTTTGTAAGCTTTTCTCTTAGGGAAAGTGACAAATTTGTCATTTCTTCAAAACTTTTTACTTTTTCTTGGTAAAGCCAAGAAAAAATCTGTTCTGCTCGAAATGGCTTTTCTTGCATGCTTTTTAGTTCTTCTTTTAATTCTTCTAATGAATAATCTTTTATGTTTTTCATCAATTTTCTTTTTTTCCTTATTTCCGTATATGTTACTTATATCATAAAGCAAAAATTTTTTCAATACTTTCTCTTTTCTTTTCTCTTTTTCTATGATATACTTACTTTCATTAAAAAAAGGAGAAATTTATGGATCGATATCAGGTTACAAAAAAAGCAGGGTTTCTTGGAGTTTTAGGAAATTTATTTTTATTTCTTTTAAAAGGAGGCATTGGTTTCCTTTTTCATTCTCAAGCTATGATTGCCGATAGTGCTAACAGTGCTGGCGATATTTTTGCCTCTTTAATGACTTGGATTGGAAATAAAATCGCCAGCGAACCACAAGACGAAACCCATAATTTTGGTCATGGGAAAGCAGAATATATTTTTTCGTTGTTCATTAGCATCTCTATGCTTGTAGTTTCCCTTAAATTATTTTATGACGCTACGCTTTCTATTTTCCATGGAAGCCAAATGCAATTTTCTTGGTTGCTTATTATAGTATGCTTTATTACCATTTTTACCAAACTTGCTTTATACTTTTACACAACCAAACTTGCTAAAAAATACTCTAGTATTTTATTAGAAGCCAATCGCAAAGACCACAGAAATGATTGTATTGTAACTACTTTTACTTTGTTTTCTGTTCTTCTTTCCTTTTTTGGTATTCATTTTGTAGATGGCATGGTGGGAATTGGTATTTCTGTTTGGATTGCCTTTACTGGAATGAAAATTTTTATAGAAAGCTATAATATTTTAATGGATGAATCTATTGATGAAGAAACAAAAGATTTAATTTTACATTATGTACAAAATTATAAACAAATTCAAAAAATTGATCATTTCTCTTCTACTCCTGTTGGTTATCAATATGTCATTGTTTTAACTATTTATGTAGACGGCAATATGTCTACTTTCGAAAGCCATAAGTTAGCCGATAGTTTAGAAAAAGATATTACCTCTTTAGATAAAGTATATAATACCATTATCCATGTAAATCCGCTGTTTTTGGGGACGGAGGAAAAAAACAGGTGAATTTAAATTCACCTGTTTTTTTCCTCCGTCCCCAAAAACAGCTCTCCTTTTTCGTCTACCTGCATAATTGCTTTCTGATTTGGTTTAATGGTTCCTTCTAAAATACCTTCTGCAATTTTATCTTCAATTAAGTTTTGAATCGTTCTTTTTAATGGACGAGCACCGTAGTTACTATCGGTTCCTTGTTCGATAATTTTATCTTTTACTTCGTCTTTTATTTCTATTTGAATGTTTTGTGCTTCTAGTCGTTTTTCCACTTGTTTTAACATAATGCTTACAATTTGCTTTAATTCTTCTTTTTGCAATTTATGGAACACAATAATTTCGTCAATACGGTTAATAAATTCTGGTCTAAATTGTCTTTTTAGCTCTTGCATAACATCTTTTTTGGTTTCTTCGTATTCTTTTTGTGTTTCTTCTTTTTCTTCTACTTTAGAAGTAAAACCTAAAGTTTTTTTGTCGGTAATAAGTCTTGCTCCTACGTTAGAAGTCATAATAACAACGGTATTTTTGAAGTTGACATGTCTTCCATTACTATCTGTTAGACGCCCATCGTCTAAAATTTGAAGCAACATATTCATAACATCTGGATGGGCTTTTTCAATTTCATCAAATAAAATGACAGAATAAGGATTCCTTCTTATTTTTTCGGTTAATTGCCCTCCTTCGTCATATCCTACATAACCTGGTGGCGAACCAATTAATTTAGAAACCGAATGTCCTTCCATATACTCAGACATATCAATTCTTATCATAGCGTCTTCATTACCAAATAATACTTCTGCTAATGCTTTCGAAAGTTCTGTTTTTCCCACTCCAGTTGGGCCTAAAAACAAGAAGGAACCTATTGGACGATTTGGATCTTTTAAGCCTACTCTACCACGACGAATAGCTTTGGCTACCGCTTCTACTGCTTCGTTTTGTCCTACTACTCTTTCGTGTAATGATGTTTCTAAATTTCTTAATTTTTCATTTTCATCTTGGGTTAATTTTTTGACTGGTATTTTTGTCCAACTAGCAATTACTTCTGCAATATCTTCTGGGGTTAAATTCATGACTTCTTTCCTATTCTTATTTTCCCATTTTTGCTTTTCTTTTTCCAACTTTTCTCGCTTTTCCTGTTGTTTATCTCTTAATGTTGCAGCTTTTTCAAAATCTTGAGCATGAATTGCTTCTTCTTTTTCTTTTTCTATGCTTATCAATTCTTCTTCTAATTTTTTCAAATTCTCTGGTTGCGTATAGGCTTTCATTCTTACTTTCGAAGCCGCTTCATCCATTAGGTCTATCGCTTTATCTGGCAAGAAACGATCGTTGATATAGCGAATAGATAAATCTACTGCTGTTTGAATAGCTTCTTTGCTAATTTTTACATTGTGATGAGCTTCGTATTTATCACGAATTCCTTCCAAAATTTGAATGGTTTCTTCCTTCGTTGGCTCATTCACTGTAACAGGACTAAATCTTCTCTCTAAAGCACTATCTTTTTCAATATATTTACGATATTCATTTAGTGTAGTAGCTCCTATTAATTGAATTTCTCCTCTTGCTAAAAGTGGTTTTAAAATATTTGCTGCATCTACAGCTCCTTCTGCGGAACCTGCTCCTACAATAGTATGAATTTCATCTATAAATAAAATCACATCTCCTGCTTTTTTTACTTCGTTTAAGCATTTCTTTATTCGCTCTTCAAAATCACCACGATATTTTGCTCCTGCTACCATACTAGAAATATCTAGAGTAACAACTCTTTTTCCTTTTAATTGCTCTGGAATATCTTCTTCTATAATCTTTTGTGCCAAACCTTCTACTACCGCTGTTTTTCCAACCCCCGGTTCTCCAATTAAACAAGGATTATTTTTCATTCTTCTAGATAAAATTTGAATTACCCTTTGAATTTCCTCTTTTCTTCCAATAACAGGATCTAATTTTCCCTCTATTGCTTGCTTGGTTAAATCGGTTCCATATTGGTTTAAGGTTTGAGTTTGATTATAACTTCCTAAATTTGCTTTAGAAGAACCATTTCCTCTATTTTCTGTAGTACCTCCTTCTGTCTCTTCTTCGTTTAAGATTTTAATCATTTCATTGTAAAGTTTTTGTGGGTTTACATTTAAGTCCAATAAAATACGTACTGCTACACTATCTCCTTCACGCATAATTCCAATTAAAAGATGTTCCGTTCCAATAAAATCAGAACCTAATTTTTTCGCTTCGCGAAAAGCGTTTTCAATGACTCTTTTGGTTCTTGGAGTAAAGCCTACTACTGCATCTTCTGCTATTTCTTCATTTTTTCCCACTAATAAATCAATTTGCTCTTCAATTTGACTAGGCTCTATTCCTTGGTTTTCAATCACTTTGCTAGCAACGCCAGAGCCTTCTTTTAAAAGGCCATATAACAAGTGCTCTGTTCCTATATAATTGTGTCCGAAGGCTAAAGCAATTTCATTGGCAATTTGAATTGCTTGCTCCGCACGTTTTGTAAATTTATATGTCATATTCTTCCCTTCTTTCTTATATGAAAAATAAGTTTCCTTATGCTACACTACTGTAAAACTATGAAAAATTTTTTATTTGTCTTCTTTTATAATTTGTTTCACCACTTCTGCTCTTATTCTATCTCTTTGATTTGCTTCTAGTACTTTTCCTACTCTCTTTTGAAGATTTGCCGGTTTGGTATATAGCATTAACTCTTTTACCTTACTATCTTTTAGTTCTTGCATAATGCCTAAATCGGTTCCTAACTTAATGTCTGACAACAAGTTATCACATTCTTCCGAAGTTAGTTTTTTTGCATTCGTTAAAATACCATAAGAACGATATACCTTGTCTTCTAAATCTTCACTATTTTTTGCTAAATATTTTCTTGCTAAACGCTCTTGTTCTACTACTTTTTTTGTAATATTTTCTAAGTTTCCTACAATTTCTTCTTCTTTCATTCCTAAAGTTTGATTGTTGGATATTTGGTAAATATCGGATTTTATTTTGCTTTCTTCTCCATAAGCCCCACGAATCGTCATACCAAAACTATTTACTATGTGTAATACTTTACTTAAGTTTCCTGTTAATTTTAAGGCTGGTAAATGTACCATCACAGAAGCTCTTAGCCCTGTTCCTACGTTAGTTGGGCAAGCAGTTAAATAACCATACTCTTTGCTACAACTATACCCTAATGCAGCATCTAATTTTTCGTCTAACTCAACGGCTAATTTTAGCGTATTTTGTAAATCTAGTCCGCTAGTAAATACTTGCAAACGAATGTGGTCTTCTTCATTTAGCATAATACAAATATTTTCTTCGTCATTGATAAGAATTGCACCTTCTTGCTCTTTTGCCAGTGCCATTTCTGGGCTAATAATATGTTTTTCTACTAACGCCATTTTCGTAATATCATCTATTTCGTTTAAGGGAAAAAACTTTAACCCATAGCCCAGACTTGGTAAAATAAATTTTACTTTTTCTAATAATTTTGTTTTCTCTTCTTTTGTCATTTTTATTTTAAAGGGAAATTCTTTGATATTTCTTGCTAGCCTAATACGAGAACTTATAATAATATCGGAATCTTTTCCTTCTTCTAAATACCAATTCATTATTTTCCCTCCTTATTTTCTAACTTTTTAATAGCATCTCTTGTTTTAGCGGCATCTTCATAACGTTCTTCTTTAATTTCTTGTTTTAATCTTGCTTGCAAAGTTTCTAATTTTTGTTGCTCACTTTCTTTTCTTTTATTGGTTACATTTTTGGTTTCTGTTTTCTTTTCCTTTTGTGTAACCTCTTCCTGTTTTCCTAATAATCTTCCATTTCTTCCTATATGACGATTCACCCCATGAATGTTTTTCAATAAATTATCTATTTTGGTATGGAACGTGTTGTAACATTCCTCGCATCCAAACTTTCCTGTTTGCAAAAATTCCTCATAAGTCATATTACACTTGTCACACTTTAACGTTTGTGGCAAAGAAAAAGTTGGCATAAAGGTTTCTAAATCGTCCTCGAAAATATCTCCAATGCCTCCTAAAAAATTGGAAAAATCAATTGGCATAGAAAAGGAAGTAACATCAATTCCTAAATTTTTTGCACATTCATCACATAAATTCATTTGTTTTTTTGCCCCATTTACTATTTGGGTATATTTTACATTTGCTTCTCTTTCATTACAATTTTGACATAACATAAAAATCTTCTCCTTTCTAATTATTTTTTGTTTTCTATGCAATTAAATTAATTAGCATATTTTTCAATATTTTTGCTCTTATTTCATCTCTTGTTGGTTGTGGAATGCTTAAAACATTGTCGCTTGTTGCTACTTTTAATAGTTTTGCTTCTATTTCATTTATCATTTGATAAGATAAGAAATTACTAATAAAAATATCTACTTCTTGGCTTGTTAAGCTATCTTCTATACTATTGATAATATGCATAAAATAATTGCTTTTTGTAACATTTACTTTACGAATTTTTATATGTCCTCCTCCACCTCGTTTGCTTTCTACATAATAGCCCTGCGATGGTTTAAAACGTGTGGCAATAACATAATTAATTTGCGATGGCACACAATTAAAATGCTCTGCTAAGTCATTTCTTTGAATTTCAATTGAATCCTCTTCCTCAAATAATTCTTTTATAAATTCTTCTATCATATCAGAGATTCTCATTTTCCCACCTTCTTTTTATTTCATATTTGACTTTGACTTTCTTTGACCTATAATTCTATTATATACTTTTTTTATCACATGTCAATACTTTTTCTTTATTTTTTTATTTTTCTTTTGTCATTTCTTCCATATCTTTTGCCTTTTGTTTTTGCTGTTCTAAGGTAAGCCACGCAAAATAGGAAGAAACAAATTCCCCATATTTGGTAGCATCTTCTTTTTCTTCTCTATTATAGCTTACTCTTTTTTTATCTTGATATGGATTTTTGCTCATAAAAAAATACACTCCCTTTCTTTTTTAGTTTGTGCATTTTTTTCTATTTTATTCTGTTAAAATATATTTTTCTATTGCTTCTGCTACTCCATCATGATCATTGTCTGCTACCACATCATCTGCTAGTTCTTTTATATAAGGTGCGCTATTTTGCATCATGATACCTAAGCCTGCATTTTTTACCATTTGTATGTCATTGCTATTATCTCCTATAGCCATTACCTCTTCTGGCTTAATGTTCAATTTTTTTATTAAATCTTCTATTGCTTGCCATTTATCTACACAATCATTTGTAATTTCGGTATAAAAATATTCCATAGAAATTTGCTCTGTACCATCTTGAATCTTTTTACGAGACATATGCTCTACTTCTAATATGTCTACTTTTGGAATGGTTTGTAATTTACGCATAATGCTACCAAATATTACCTTACTTTTATCACAAATAGTAATTTTTAAGTAGTCTTCTTCTTCTCTATTTTTAACATATTCTTCTATATTTTCTACAATTGTAATTCTCGTTTTCTTGTTTTCCGGTTTTGTAGCATTTTCTTGATGATACACCAAAACATTATAATTCAAATTTTTTGTAAGAATCGTATCTTTTGTATACACATTATAAAAAATACTATTTTGTTCACAAATTTTAATAATTTGCAGTACTTTTTCTTTTTCCAAAAAACGATTGTATAAAATTTGTTGTTTTTGTACATCATATGTAATAGCGCCATTTCCACAAATCATATAATGGTTTGCTCCAAGTTCATTTGCTAAATTTTCCACAGATTTAATAGGTCTTCCAGAAGCTAATACAATTTCTACTCCTTTTTGCATTGCCTTTTGAATTGCTGTTTTATTTTTACTAGATACATTTCCATAAGAATTTAACAAAGTTCCATCTAAATCTATTGCTACCAATTGATACATATTTTTTCTCCTTTTGTATTCTTCTTTTATATTCTACCATTTTCTATTTTCTTATACAAGATTTTAGCAAGAAAAAACCACATATAAAATTTATATGTGGTTTTCTTCTTTAACTCAATTCTTTTATTTTTTTTCGAATTTCATCTGCTACCTTTGTATTTTTGCATTCTACATACATTTTGTGTTGTTCATGATAGTAAACTTTGGCTCCTTTGTTTTGTGCAAAAAGAATGAATTCATTCTTTTTATCAGAATCTACAATACTTCCAGCAATAACTGTCGGCATATTTTATCCTCCTTGTGCGCAAAAAGTTTTATTCCTACACTTATAGTATATCACTTTTTTCCCTTTTTTTCTACATTTTTTACCAGTTTATTTTTAATTTTTTTGCACATTCTAAATACTGAAAAACATTTTATTGTTTTTTAGTTTCAAATTCACAGTGCAGGGGGTGAAAAAAAATGACAAATTCAAATTCAAAAGTAGTTCCAGAAGCTAGAGAAGCTTTAAATAAATTCAAATATGAAGTAGCTAGTGAAGTTGGTGTAACTTTAAAAGACGGATACAATGGAAATTTATCTTCAAGAGATGCTGGTAGAATTGGTGGAAATATGGTTAGAAAATTAGTTGAAACAGCTGAAAAACAAATGGCTAATAAATAACATTTGAAAAAAATAAAATACTAGAAAAACAGGGATTTCTTTTTTGCCTTTCTACATAAAAGAAAGACAGGAATCAAGTTCCTGTCTTTCTTTTTTTCTTACTTGTTCTTTGCTATTATATTTTACACAATACATCCTTTTTTGATAAATTTACCAGTTTATTTTTATTCTTTTTGTACATTCTATATAGTGAAAATAAATTTTACATTTTCAAATTTTAAATTTTCAGGAGGTGAAAAAAATGACAAATTCAAATTCAAAAGTAGTTCCAGAAGCTAGAGAAGCTCTAAACAAATTCAAATATGAAGTAGCTAGCGAAGTTGGTGTAACTTTAAAAGACGGATACAATGGAAATTTATCTTCAAGAGATGCTGGTAGAATTGGTGGAAACATGGTTAGAAAATTAATTCAACAAGCTGAAAGCCAAATGAAATAAGTTGAAATTGTTTTTATAACAAAAAAACAGGTGATTTTTATTCACCTGTTTTTTACACAGTTTTAAATTTCTGGTTCTACTAAGCCATAATTTTTTCCATCTTTTAAACGATAAATTACATTGACCTTCTGCGTATCAATATTAATAAATACAAAGAAATTATTTTTTGTTCTTTCTTGTAATTCTAATTTGGCATCTTCTGGAGCCATTGGTTTTATTTCATAATAAATGGTTTTAATAATTTCATTTTCTATTTCATGTCCTTCTATTCCACTTACTCCACTGTCTTTCATACGAATCGATTCAGTCATATTTTGCTTATCATTTTTTGTTTTCGTTTTACGAATTTGCCCCTCTAGTATATCAATGTCTTTATCAATAGAAGCGTATAAATCTCTGTGTGCAGTTACTGCTCTATAAGTTTCTCCATTTGCTGTTACATGCAATTCTGCTACTTGCTCTTTTCCTTCTGTTTTAATTGTTGCCAAAACATCAAATTCTTCTCCAAAATATTTGACTAATCTTTCCAACTTTCTTTCAATATAATCTTTAATTGACTCTGTTGCTACAAAATCTTTTCCTGTAATTTTTATGTTCATAAAAATTGCTCCTTTCCTTTTCTTGTTTTGCTTTTTTCTATTGTTCCTTTATTATATCTTGTTTCTTTTATTTTTTCAAATATTTTATGTATTTTTTTCTTATTTTTTTCATTTTTACAAATTTTTGTAAACTTTTCTTTCGAAACTATTGCAAAAATAGTGATTTTATGGTAGAATTTTATTTGCTATATAAGGAAGTAAATCACTTAAAGGGGAGGTGCCAATATGCCAAATATTAAATCAGCAATAAAACGTGTTAATATTATTGAAAAGAAAACTTTACAAAATAATATGGTAAAATCAGCTTATAAAACTGCTGTAAAAAATTTTGAATTAGCTGTATCAGAAGGAA
>CANRFE010000007.1 GCA_947629805.1 uncultured Clostridia bacterium
AAGAAGATAATGTTTCTATGGAAGAAATTACACCTCTTCTTAGAAAAAATTTAAAATCTTCTCCTCAAGAAATATTAGATTCTGTTCAAGGTAATCTTACTCATGAGCAAAACTCTAAAATGAAAGTTTGTCTTAATCATTACGATAATATTATTGAATGTGTCAATCAGTTAGAAGAAGCTATTATACCTTTAGTTCAACCTTTTCAAAATGAAATTAGTCTAATTTTAACTGTTCCAGGCGTAAAAGATATTTCTGCTATTACTATACTTTCTGAAATTGGAGCAGATATGTCTGTATTTAAAGATGCTGAACATCTTTGTTCATGGGCTGGTCTTACTCCTCAATGTAATGAAAGCGCCGGGAAGAAAAAATCTGTACATATTAGTAGAGCAGGTATTTATTTGAAACCTTTACTTATTCAATGTGCTAACAATGCTATTCGTGATAAAAAATGTCCTTATTTTAAACTTCGATATGATGCTATTAAAAAACGTAGAGGTCATAAGCGTGCAATCATTGCAATAGCAAGAATGCTTCTTACTTGTATTTACCAAATGCTATCTAAAAATGAACCTTTTAATCACGAAATATATGAGCAATTAACACAAAAAAATTTTAAAACAAAAGATAAAAAACTAAATATCAATAATGCTATTAAGTTTTTAGAATCTCAAGGCTACAAAGTTAGCTAATTTTATATTCAATTGTTTGGTATTAATCTTATATATTTGTTTTTAAAAGTGCTTTTAAGGACTTTTATTTCTTATGGACTTTTCCCTATATTATTTTTCAAACTTATCTCTCCCTTAATATGTGAAACATCTTTGTAGTTTTTTATTGATTTTGTTTCACATTTATATTATACCATAAAATTAAAAAATGTGAAACATTTTTGTATTTTTTTATTAATTTTGTTTCACATTTTTTGTTATTCATTACGAATTTTTTCCGTTTACGGAACTTTTTCGTAATCATCATATGTATTTAAGAGTATCAATATTTTCAAAAAACTGGTGTTAACAACAACACTCATGGGTATATTGCCCTCCATTTTCTCTTGTTCCAGGAAGATATGCCTTAATATAGCCTGGCTCTAAAGAACTCTTTTCAAAAGGAGGATCTAACAATTTTATAATACCATTTTCTTTATCTACCAAATGATTTTCTAAACTTTCTAACGAAATATATTTCTTATCATTATCTCCCGCTTTAGAAATGGTTGCCCAACTTTGCGCAATCCCATCAATTCTACATTCTTCATTTTGTATGGTTCCTAAAATAGAGCCATCATCCATAAAAGCTCTTCTAAACCATCTGCCATCCCATCCTTTTGTATTTAATGCTTTTTTCAAGTTAGCTTGTATTTCTTGGTATTGTTGTATTTTTTCTTGTAATGCTAATTTTTCTTCTTTTTTATTTTCTAACCTTTGCTGGCAAATAGGAATCCATTTGCTTAAGATGGTATATAAGAAAAAACCAAGCCATACACTTTCTCCTTTTCCTTTATTGCCTACTTTACTAAACCCATCATTCCAATCTCCAGAACCTATTTTAGGAAGGCCATTTTGTCCAAAAACTAAGGATTTTTCAATTGCTTTTTGGCAGTGTTCAAAAATACTTCCGTTTTCTTTTACTTGGTTCATAAACATCGTATTTTTCATCTACCCCTTCTGCTAAGCTAGGTCCTTCTAAATAATTGGTTTCCATATCTAAAATAGAGGTATCTGCACTAAATTCTATATATTCTTCTACTACATAAACAAGCCATAAGAAATCATCGGAGAAACGAGTACGTATACCTCTTTTGGTTTCCTCATGCCACCAGTGCTCTACATCCCCTTCTATAAATTGATGCTCGCTATGCTTTTTAATTTGTTGTTTCATTTTATTGATATCAAAATATTTTAAGCAAAGCGTATCTTGTAATTGGTCACGAAACCCAAATGCACCTCCCGATTGATAGAAAGCAGATCTTGCATTTAGTCTACTGGTTATGGTTTGGTAAATTAACCATCCATTCATTAAAATATCAAAAGATTTCATAGGAGTTTCCACTTGCACTGTTTCTAATAATTCTTGCCAATCTTTTTTTACCTCTTCTAGCTTTGTTTCACAATTTCCTATTTTGGTATATTGATATGCTTTGTCTTGACAATTTAAGAGGGTTTCTTGACTTCCTAATACAAAAACAATTTCTTTCTTTTCAAAAGCTTCTAGTTCTACTGCAACTTCTAAGACCAAAATAGCATCTTTTCCTAGTGTGTCTTCTTTATTTAAGTGAACTTTCTTTAAGCCTTCTGGATTCACTAAATTTCCATTTCCAAAGAAAAACTCTTTTTCTCCTGTATAAGATTGTATTTTTTCACTACAAGAAACATATACCATTTCTGGAAAATCTACATTCGTTTTGTTTTCTAATACTACCATATTACTATTTTCTTTGTAATACAACTGTATTTTTCCTTTGGTTCTTTCTTCGTTTTCTCCTAGTACAGGTTTTATATAATAATAAAGTTGTAATCTTTTTTTCTGTGGTAATAAATTTTTTAATTCTAACATGGAAATTTTTATGGCTTCTTTGTTTGGAACAAAAATGGTTGCTTTTTGTTCTATTTGTTCGCTAACATGCTCATAAATACTATAACCAAATCCATACGTTACTTTATAATCTTTTTTGTCTGGCATAGGATTCAACCCCAAAGACCATGTTTTTAAGGTTTCTTGATCTTGTAAATAAATTACTTCTGAAGGAATGTCTAGCACTTGGTTATTACTCCAACTTGTTATTCTGTTTAATCGACTATTTTTACTCCACGTAAAACCTCCCATACTATCTGTTACTAAGGTTCCAAATTCTTGGTTTGCCATAATATGACTCCATACGGTCGGCAAACGATTTTCCTTGTTGATGCTAAGCTGATATTCTTTTCCTCCTTTTACAAAACCTCCATATTCATTTTCATATAATAACGCTTCTTTTGGTAAAGCGGGTGCATTGCTTTTTTCTTCTTCGTAAACCACTGGCATTGTATTTGTTTTTTCTGCAATAGGTTCTATTTTTTCTAAATATTCTTCTTCTAAATCTTGTAATTGCCTAATAAATGGTCCTTTTTTAGTGTCAAAAATAAATTTGGCATAAAATTCTAATACCTCTTCTTCTACTTGTTCTAATACAAAAATACCACCAGGAATATTTTTTAAGTATCCCAAATTGGCATTTAAAATACAATTTTCTATGGCC
The DNA here is from genome assembly GCA_947629805.1 of uncultured Clostridia bacterium. GTDB lineage: Bacteria > Bacillota > Clostridia > TANB77 > CAG-508 > UMGS1663. Next base: position 3,245 of record CANRFE010000007.1, read on the forward strand.
TCTTTGGTATATTTTTCATAACTATTTGGTTCCTCATTAAGAATGATTAAGTCCATTGCCACATTTTTTAATCGTGCAAACTCATACGCTTTTAGTATTTCTTCTAAAACTTCTATTTCGTTACTTTGTGCTATTTTTACTAATAAAATTGGTAAATCTCCGGATATGCCATATTGCCATAAATCACTTTGCGGATATTTTTTCTTTTCCTGTTGTTGTTTTTGTTTGCTTTGCAAAGGATTGGAAAAGAGTAAATACCCCAATAAATTTTGGTACGATTCAATTTGGTTTGCTTTTAATCTTAAATATCTTGCTTCTGTATCTGCTTTTGCCATACTTAATTCAAAAGCTTGTTGTATTTTTTCTTCTTGTTGATACTCTTTTACATTTTGAATCGCTTCGTTTTTTTCTTCTGCTATACTAAATAATAAACTAAAGGAAGCTTTTTGCTCTGGCTTTAAGCAAATGGTCCTTTTTAATGCTAAAATAGGGTCTACTACCGATTGTATTTTTTTAGAAAAGGGTCTCGATTGTTCTACCATAATAGGAAGTTCTAAATTTCCTCTTCCTTGAAATTTTTCTTTATCTATTTCATATTCTAAATCCCCTATTGTTTCTTCTTGCGTATAAAAGGATACTGCTAAATACAAATCTTTTTCATTTTCTGCACGTTTCTTTCGTTTAATCAGAAAAATATTGTCTTCTTCCTCGTACGCAAAACTTAAAAATAAATTTTGAAAAGCAGGGTGACTACTATCTGCTTCGCTCGTTGCTAAAAGTGGTTCTAAACTAGCCGTAACTTCTATAATATCTTCTTCTATTCCTTGATTTTTTAGTTCTACATTTCTAATTTCTACTCTTTTTTCTGGACTAATGGTAATTTTGGTTGTGGTTTCTATAGGCCCATCGATTCTTTTTATTTTATTATATGCTTCTGTAAAAGTTATTTCATAACGGTCTGGCTTTAGGAAATAAGGCATTTTACCAGCACTCCAAATTCTTTTATTTTTTACATTCTTAAAATAAAAGAAAATGCCTTGTGTTTCTTGCGAAGTTGTAGAAAAACGATTTACTAAATAGTTTTGATAACGGCTGTATCCCTCTCCTTTTTGATTCATAACAATGCTATAATCTTCATTTGCTAATACATTTATTCTTTGTATTTTTTCTTTTTCTTTGCTATATATTCTTTGTGCATAATTATTATAATCTTGGTAGGTAATTTTTACCGGTTTTTGCTTTTCTTCGTTTGTAATCATTCGTTTTTCTGGCATTGTTTCTTGCAATAAAATTTCTACCGCTTCTATTTCTGGGTTTGCAGAAAATCTTTTTTGTAAAATATTTTGATGAAAGAAATTATTAATAGATAGTAAAATTAGAGCTTGATGATGTGCCATATAAGTTTTTACTACTGCTTGCTTTTGCCCTTTTGGCATACGAATAGGGGTATAATCTATAGATTCGTAAAACCCATATTGTTTTCTCATTCCTAAAGTTTCTAATTCTTTTATATTTTGCACTACTGCTTTTGGTTTTCTATTAAGTGCCATGAAAGAAGCATAACTTGCCACTACCGTATCTTCTTCTAAACCTCTTTTTAAGCCTAACCATGGAATTCCAACTGCTTTATATTGGTAATTATAGTTTAGGTCTTTTAAGTGAATGGCAGTTTCCGAAACACCCCAAGGAATTCCTAATTTTTTTGCATATTCTCTTTGTACTTTTAACATAAATTCACAAGATTCTTCCAAAAGGCTTCCTTCTTCTTGGTGCATAATGATATTAGGCATTAAATATTCAAAAGCTGTTCCAGACCATGAAATTAACCCATTATATCGATTCATTTGCGTTAATGTTCTACTTAAACGATGCCAATGTTTTACTGGTATATCTCTTTTACTAATAGCAACAAAACTAGCTTGCCTTGCTTCTGAGGCAAGTAAGTCATAATACGAATCTGTTAATTTATTTTCTTCTATATTAAAGCCTATGGAAAAAAGTTGTTTTTCTTCTTCGTACAATTTACTAAAATCTGCATTTGCCATAGGTATTTGGTGAATTTCTTTTCCCACCCAACTAGGAATATAAGAAAGAAGAGATTCTGGTATTTTTTCTTTTTTTTGTAATTCTTCATAAAATGCTTTTAATACATATACGTATCCTACAAAATTTCCACTATCTACGGTAGAAATATAACGTGGAAATAAAGGCTCTAAGGTTTTGATATTATACCAATTATATAAATGCCCATGCCATTTTGGTAAGGCATCAATCGTATTTACCATGTTACTTAAAAGTTTTAAAGTATTTTCTAATGTTTCGTAACCTAAGTCATAACTAGAAATAACACTTAATAAAGCAAGTCCTATGTTCGTAGAAGAAGTTCTAGGAACAAAAGTTGGTTTTCGATTTTCTTGATAGTTATCTGGTGGTAAATAATGGTTTTCTTCTATTAACGTATCCTTAAAAAACTGCCACGTATTTTTTCCTATTTCCCATAAATATTCTTGCTCTTTTTTATTGATTTCTTTTATGGTTTCTTTATTTTTTTCTGTTTTACTAATAAAATAAAATACAAAGGGAGCTATTAGCCATAGGAAAGAAAGAAGCAAGAAGAATAGAAAAAGAAAAGTATTGTGTAAGAAAAAACTAATTCCTATCCCTAGTATTCCAAAAATACTATTTGGTAGCATTTGCCTATAATAAGAAAACAAATCTGTTTTTGCTACTTTTTCTGCTTCTTCTGAAGTAATCCATTCTAAAAAATGCTTTTTACTAACTCCTTGTCGATATAGCGTTTTTATAATCGCATTTGTAGAATAAGATGCCTTATCTGGTAATGCCATAACGCTTAAAAGCCCTCTTAGGCTACTGGCAAGTAAAGATGGAATTCTTTTGTAAAAAGTTTTTTGATAACTTTGCCCTTGCTTTTTATGAATAATGCGATGCAAAATATCTAATAGCATAGGCATAAGCAAAGAAACGAGAAAGAGCACAGTCCACTTTCCTATTTTTTCAGAAGAAAAGATTGCTAAGCCAAAACAAAGAAGTAACCCCAAAAAGGTCATAATGGGAGTTATAGCACGAATTAAATTATCGATAATTTTATAACGGGAAAGTGTATTTAACGGGTTCTTCTTTACATTTTGCTTGTGGTCTACAATTTTGTTTCCTGCCCACTGTACAATTTGAAAATCTCCACGAATCCAACGATGTAATCTTGCTTTGAAACTAGCATAACTTGTTGGATATCCATCCATTAATACAATATCCGACACCAGCCCACATCGTAAATAACTTCCTTCTAATAAATCATGACTAAGTACCTTGTTTTCTGGAATTTCCTTATCTAGCACTTTGGAAAATACCGCTAAATCATAAATTCCCTTTCCTGTAAAAATTCCTTCTTCAAAATTGTCTTGGTATACATCGGAAATGGCATTGGTATAAGCATCAATTCCTCCTACTCCTGCAAAGATTTTCGTAAATAAATTTTGATTTGCAGCTTTTATGGTAATGCCAACACGTGGTTGCATAATGCCATGTCCTTCTACCACACAATCTTCCTCTTTATTTAAGATAGGTTGGTTTAAAATATGTGCCATACTACCAATTAATTCTAACCCACTATTTAATACTAATTCTGTGTCAGCATCTAATGTTATGACATAACGAACGTATTTTAAAAGCGTTTCTTTTTGCTGTTTTTCTTGTAAATTTTTTTTCGAAATGTCCTTAAAAAAATCTTCTATTGTATTTACTAAAAACGGATTTTCTTCTTTTCCTAACAAATATTGGTTGAACTGCGTTAATAACCCTCTTTTTCTTTCCCACCCTAAATAACATTCTTCTTGTCCATTCCAATAACGTTTACGGTAAATAAAATGAAATTTGGGAAGCCCTTCTTTAGGATATTTTTCATTCCATTGTTGTACTTTTTTTAAGCCCTCTTCTATTACTTCTTTATCAAATGGCTCTTCTTTGTTTGGTCCTGAAGAGCAATCTCCTAACAAAGCAAAATATAAATTCTCACTTCGATTGGCTAAAGCATATACTTCCAATTTTCGCATTAATTGGTCTACTTTTTCTTTCCTAGTTAAAATAGTAGGAATGACAACAAAAGTTGTATATTCTTTTGGTACTCCTTGATAAAAATCCATTTTCGGAATTAATTTTGGTTTTACGAATTTTCCTAAAATATGTTGCAAAACTTGTACCACGATTTCTTCTATAGGGAATAAGAGCAATATTCCCAACAATATAGTTAAGAAGATATTTTTTAGTTCTTTTTGTATCCAAAACATACTAAGGATAGTAAGAAAAATACTACTGCCCCAAATAACACCAATATATAATTTTACTTTGGTTTCTTTTTTTCTATACTTGATTGGTTTTTGTTGTAAAGTTTCATATAATTTTTGTTTTCCTTCTGCTATTAAATAATAGCCAATATGCGCCTCTTTCGTTATCCTTTCTTTTTTTTGCTTCTGCGCCAATAATAATGCTTTTTTTGCAATATAAATTTCTGCTATTTTTGTTTTTTTTGCAATTTCTTGGATGGCATTACGATATTGTGCTTTTGTTTTATAGTCCATTTTGCTATAAACTTCTGCAGGGTCTTGTTTTAAGATTTCTTCTACTCCATTGGTTTCTTCAAAAATAGACAAAAAGTCTATATGAAGCAATTCTTTCATACTTGTAATACAGTTTGCCATACTTACCTTTTTAAGAGCAATAGCAAAGTGTTCTTTTTTTATAATTTCTTCCATGGTGCTTCCCATTTTATTTACTTGCTCTTCCAATGCCATAAGAAAAGGATAGGCGACTTTTCCCTGCTTTTTTAAGCGATAAGACATATATTCTATAAAAGGATACTTCATCTCTCCATATCCCTTCACTTTTGCCTTATATTCTGCTAAATTCTTATATTTTAATTCTTCTTTTTTTTCTACTAGTCTTTCTAAAATATTTTCTACACGATATTTTTGCATTTGGCTAAAATAAATTTTTTCACAAATATTTCGAATATTCTGAATTAAAGCAATTTGCATAAAGGTTCCTAAGTTCCAAATTTCTTCCATGCTTAATGTCTTTTTTCTTTGATAGCTGGCCACTAAATCACTTACATGACGGTAGTCAATGTGATTGTCGGTATAGTTTACAATTTCGTATGCTAATACATAAATTCTTGCAAACCCCTTTTCCATTCCATAGCCAATTCCTAAAAATTGTTCATATTTTTTTAAGGGCATTTCTTGCAAAATGGTTTTTACGGTTTCTTCTATAATATAAAAATTGTCTAATAGCCATTCTCCTGCTGGATGAATTGGAATTCCTAATTTAATATGTTCATTCAATAAATGATAAACTTCTTCTATTTTTCTAAAGTTTTCTTTTACTTTTGGAATAGGATACGTATCTTTGCTACTATTTTTTTGTAAGATATGGTCTGAGGCTAATTTTTCTAAATACTGTTCCAATTGTTCTTTATCTAAACAAACAGTTTTACGATTTAAATTTCTATATTTCATAAAAAAACACTCCTTAGCAATAGGTTTTGCCCATATTATTTGCTAGAAGTGGAAAATTTATGCACTTTCTATTATTCATAATCTTCAATTGCCGCATTTAAATTTTCTTGCCCATTAATTCTTATTCCCTCTTTTAATTGTAACTGATCTGCTTCTGGTAAATAGTTGGTTATAATATCTGTTTTTTCTTGAAGAGTTTCTTTTCCCAAAGCATCTACCGTATAAATTGCAACATATCCCTCTATTTCTTTTAAGATATAGTGTTCCCCGCAAATCCCCTCTTTTTCTTGATACAAAAGAACTTGTTCTGTGGTAAATTCTTTTATTCCCCAGTCCCTATATTTTTCTTGTAAATCCTCTTCTGTTTTGTTTACATCTTCTTCTAAAATTTCTTTTCTTTCTATTTGTGTATGTCCACATCCTTGGTAATAAGTATGAAATAAAAAGAGCGTATGGGGTGAAGTCTTTACTTCCATATTAGAGGATGTTCGAATGCTTTCATTCTTTTTTGCTCCTTCTTTTTGGGCTAAAGTAAATTCTGGTTCTTGCTGTAAATTAGAGGTTTGTCCATTTTTACTTAATACCATTCCTAAAATAATACCAATTAAAATAGCGATTGTCGCTAATAATATAAGAATATAACTCTTTTTCATAGGTTCCTCTTTTCCTTTTTTTCTTAGTATGAACTTTTTTAGTCAAATTATACCAATTTTAGTTTTTTCCTTTTGCTGTTTGTTCTTCAATTTTTATTTTTCCATTTGCCTTTATAAAGAGTGTTATTTCTCCACTAAGATCTGTTCGATATACTTGCGTTCCGCTCTTTTTCTAATCTTTCCAACACAATTTGACTAGGATGCCCAAATGTATTTTTCTTTCCTACCCCAAGGAGAGCCAGTTTTGGTTTTACTTGTTCTAAAAATGCTTGCGTGCTAGAAGTTTTCGAACCATGATGTGCAACTTTTAGGAGAGTTGCTTCTAAAAGATTGGTATTTTTATATTCCTCTATGAGTTTTTCTTCCGCAATTTGTTCAATATCCCCTGTAAGCAAAAAAGAAAATTGCCTATATTCTAACTTGGCTACTATAGAATTATTATTTAATGCATTTTCTTGTATTTGCTCTTCTTCTGGCCATAAAATTTTTAGTTTTATCTCTGGTTCTAATAAAATTTCATCCCCCTTTTTTACGAATATTACTTTTAATTTCTTTTTCTTTACTATTTTTTGCAATATTTCATAATTTTGCGAATTTTCTATTTGCTTACTAAGAATAACATTTTCTACTTTCAACTTTTCTAAAACACGGAAGATTCCCTTTACATGGTCAGAATCCAAATGAGAAATGAAAACATATTGTAAATTTGTAATTCCTTTATCTAACAAATACGGAATTAAGATCTTTTCTCCTACATCAAAATCTTCTGAGCCACCTCCATCTATTAAAATTGTTCTTTTTTTAGGGGTTATAATGAATGTACTATCTCCTTGTCCTACATCAATAAAATGAATTTGAAAAGTGGTGGGAATTTGGCGATAAGCAAGCACACCTATAGAAAGAATAAGGCAAATAGCCAAAACTTTTTTCCCCTCTATTTTTTTCTTTTGTTTTCGTTTTAGTAAGAAGATGGCGAAAACACAATAATAAAACAAAATCCAATGTATTTTAGGTGTTGGTAGGAGAATTTGGGAACATGGTAATTTGCTAGTAAAAAGGGCAATTTGTAAAAATACCTTTAAGAGAAAACGCAAAGGAATTGCACCTAATTTTGCAAGAGGGAAAAAGAAAAAAGAAAGAAAAACTAGAACAAAACCAAAAATAACTAAAATACCCATAATAGGGGCTGCTAGTAAATTCGAAATAAGAAATGTAAGAGAAATTGTATTAAAATGAAACAAGAGAATAGGAAACAAAATTACATTAGCACTTAAGGTAAGAAAAATATTATCTTTTATTTTTTCTATTCCTTTTTTTGGCATGTTTCTTTTCTTTTTGAAAACAGGATATAGTATAATAATTCCTAAAGTTCCTCCATACGAAAGTTGAAAGCCAATATCGAAAATACAATAAGGATTCGAAACCAGAAGCAAAAGCATAGAAAAACAAATACTAGCTAAAATTGGTACCCTTTTATGGCATAAACTAGCTACTAAAAGATAAATTGCCATATAACAAGCTCTAGAAACAGAGGAAGTTTTCCCAGTAAGGAGCATAAAAAAGAGTAGTAGCAAAATTGTAATCCATTTGCTTTTTCTTTTTCCTATTTGACTTTTTGCTAGCAAAAAGCTAATCCCCATACTTACATAAGAAACGTGTGCTCCAGAAACTGCTAACATGTGAGATAAATTACTTTTTCGAAATGCTTCTTGTATCTCTTCTTCTAGCGCTTCTTTATTTCCTATTAAAAGCCCTTGTAGTAAACTGGCTTCTTCTTGTGGTAATAATTTGTTTATTTGTCGTTTTATTTGATTTGTACTAATATTTACCATTTTTAAGAATACATTAACATTGCTTTCTTTTTCGAGTTGTATTTGCTTTTTTCTGGTTGTAACAATTCCATAAATTTTTTTCGTTTTTAAGTATTGTTTATAATTAAAACCACCCTCATTTCTTTGCCCACTTGCCTCTTCTAAAGTACCGGTAAAAGAAATCTTATTTCCATAGGAATAAAATTGCTCCTCTTTTTCTTTTTTTACCTTCACTAATAAATAGGTATTTGCATAAGATACATCGTGGTTTACAGATTCTACTTTTACTGTATAGCAAACAGCATATTCTTGCTCTTTGGGATCTTCTATAATAGTACCCACTACATATACTTCTTCTATTCCTTTATATTTTTTATCAAAAGAATTTTCTAAATTTCTAATTTGCACATAAGAAAAGAGAGAACAAAAAATAAAGATAAATATATATTTTCTTTTTGGTAGAAAAAAAGAAAGAAAAAAGAAAAGTACCACAAAAAAGGCTATACTCTGTTTCCAGTATAGCCCCGATAAAATTCCTAAGAAATAGGCAATTGTTATGCAAAATAATGCCATTTTGTCTTCCTTTCTTAATTGCCCCCTATTTTTTAAATAACTCTCCTTGCTGTTTCGTAACGATCTAAATAACTACCCGATAGAAGAGTAGAAATTTTTACACAATATCCTGTACCTGAGGATGCATGAATAAAATTACCATCTCCTATATAAATGCCACAATGTCCAATTCCATCCATGGTTTCATAATCTTTGAAAAATACTAAATCTCCTAATTTTAATTCTTCCCTTGCCACATAAGTTCCAACATTTGCTTGCGCACTTGCAGAATGGCTTAAAGGAATTCCAAATTGTTCGTAAATATACATCGTAAAGCCTGAGCAATCAAAACTGCTTGGCCCAGCTCCTCCATATACATAAGCACAACCTAAAAATTGTTGTGCATAATTTACAATTTCTTCTCCTTTAGAAAGAGATGTACCTTCTGTTGGTTCTTCTGTTTGGTTTATTCCTTGTTCTTCTCTTTCTTCTGCACTTCTAGAAGTTACTTCTTCTTGTTCTTGACTAGATAATAAACGTTTTGCAATATAACCTGTTTTTCCGTCTACTTCTACTTTATACCAATCTCCCACTTCAGCTAAAACAGTAACTTGTGCATTTAAGAGTAAAGAATCAATACTTTCTTCTTCTGTACTTGGTCCTTTACGCACATAAACGGAAGAATAATTTACATACATTATTTTGTTATCTATTGGTGTTTCTTGTTCCGTAGTAGTATTTTGTTGTTGGTCTTCTCCTTCTGGCTGCTGCTCTTGTGGTTGTTGCTCTTGTGGTTTCTGCTCTTGTGGTTTCTGCTCTTGCGATTCTTGTTCTACGAAATTAGAACGAATCCATCCATTTCCATTGCTTTCTTGAATATAAAACCAACCATTTACCTCATCCATAATTGTTACTTTTGTATCTTTGTTTAACTGTGTAAGTTTCGTTGCATTGATAAGTGGTAATATAAAAACATCACTATTGCTTTGTAATACGGCCTCTCTTACTGTAAATTGTTCTGTTTCTATATTTTGTTGTGGTAAGTTATTTTCTTCTGGTTTTTGTTCTTCTTCGATTGTATTGGATGGTTGTGTTGTTGTTTCGTTTTGCTCTTCCTCTTGCGTTTCTTCTTCTGTCTCTTCTATTTTAATATAATCTTTATGAACATACCCTGTCATTTGCTTTACTTTTACTTTTACCCAATCTCCAGACTGTTCTATAACTTCTAATTTGTCTCCTAAATTTAACAATTCTAATACGGTAGCATCCATAGATGCTTCTTCTCTTAATTTTAGTGTATCGGTATCAACAATAGCAGTATCTGCCATACTCCTATTGGTGAAAAACAAGCTAAGCCCAATAACTATGCTTAAAAGCATTTGTTTTTTACACTTCATTTTTTTTATCATCCTTTCAATTTCTTTTTAGAAATTTACGATTATCAGTATATATGGAAATGAGAAAAAAGTCAATGAAATTTGATTTTTTTTCCACGTAATTCTCTAGGAATATTTCTTTATATATTTTTAATTTCATTGACTATTCCTGTTTTTTGTAGTATGATAGAAATGTAAAATTTTAAGGAGGAAAGACTATTTATGTTATGTTCAATTTGTAATAAAAATACCGCTGTTATTTTTATTAATAAGCAAATGCCTGATAACTCTGTTAAAATGGAAGGACTTTGCTACGAATGTGCGAAGAAAAAGGGAATTAACCCATTAGAAACTTTGTCAAAACAGTCCAATATTTCAGAAGAAGATATTAAAAATATGACAAACCAATTAGAAAATATGTTTCAAGATATGTCTTCTAATCTAGATATGGATGCTGCTATGAATATAGAACCACTAGATTCTGCTTTAGAAGAAGAGGACCAAATGCCAAATGCAATTCCAATTGGAGCTATTTTTTCTAATCTTTTTGGTAAATCTTCTGATTCTACAGAAAACAACTCTTCTAGTGCGGAAAAGAAAAAAGTAAAAGTAGATAAAAAACCAAAAGAAAAAAAGAAAAAAGCTTTAGACACTTTTGGAACCAATTTAACAAATAAAGCCAAAAACAACGAAATTGATATGGTCATTGGTAGAGATAAAGAAATTCAAAGAATGATTCAAATTTTGAATAGACGTTCTAAAAACAATCCTTGCTTAATTGGAGAACCTGGTGTTGGTAAAACGGCTATTGCACAGGGCTTAGCCTTAAAAATTGCAGCCGGAAGAGTACCTGCAAAACTCTTAAATAAAGAAGTATATCTTTTAGATATGACGGCTATTATTGCAGGAACCCAATTTAGAGGCCAGTTCGAAGCAAGAATGAAAACAATTATGGACGAATGTAAAAATCTTGGTAATATTATTTTAGTTATTGATGAAATTCATAATATTATTGGGGCAGGTGATGCCGAACATTCTATGAATGCTGCTAATATTTTAAAACCAGCTCTTGCAAATGGCGAAATACAAATTATTGGAACTACTACCCTAAAAGAATACCGTAAATATATTGAAAAAGATACTGCTTTAGAGCGTAGATTCCAACCAATTCTTGTAGAAGAACCTTCTATTTCCGATTCGATTGATATTTTGGAAGGAATTAAAAAATATTATGAGGACTTCCATAAAGTAAAAATTTCAACCGATGTAATTAAGCAAACCGTTATTATGTCTGAAAAATATATTCATGACCGTTTCTTACCAGACAAAGCCATTGATATTTTAGACGAGGCTTGTTCTCGTATTAACTTGAATAATAAAGCTTTATATCAATTAGAAGTATTAAAAAATGAATTAAAAGCAGTCCAAGAAGAAAAAGAAGAAGCAGCCCAAGCAGATTCTACAGAAGACTATCAAAAAGCTGCAGAATTAAAAGCAAAAGAATGTGCTTTAATAGAACAAATTGACAAAATTAACGCTTCTTTACAACTAACTGAGCTTACCATTCAAGATATTGCAGAAGTAATTGAAAGTTGGACAAAAATTCCAGTAAAGAAAATTACGGAAGAGGAAACCCTAAAATTATTAAACTTAGAGAAAAATTTACACCAAAGGGTAATTGGGCAAAACGAAGCAATTGAAGCTGTTTCTCGTTCTATTCGTAGGAGTCGTGCAGGGTTAAAAAGTACGAAACGTCCACCATCTTTCATTTTTGTAGGGCCTACTGGTGTAGGAAAGACAGAACTTGCTAAAAGTTTAGCTTATGAAATGTTTGGCGATGAAGATTCTATTATTCGTGTGGATATGTCAGAATATATGGAAAGTCATTCCACTTCTAAGTTAATTGGTTCCCCTCCAGGTTATGTGGGTTATGATGATGCAGGACAATTAACAGAAAAAGTAAAAAGAAAACCATATTCCATTGTCTTATTAGATGAAATTGAAAAGGCTCATCCAGATGTATTTAATATTTTATTACAAGTGTTGGATGATGGAAGATTAACCGATAATCAAGGAAATACGGTTTCCTTTGAAAATACAATTATTATTATGACTTCTAATGCAGGTTCCAATTTAAATACAAATTCGATTGGTTTTGGTTCTACTGCTATTGCAAATAAAGGAAAAATTTTAGATGCTTTAAAACAAAGTTTTCGTCCAGAATTCTTAAATAGAGTAGATGAAATTGTAGTATTTGAACCTTTGAATAAAGAACAATTACTTCAAATTGTAGATTTAATGTTACAAGACACCAAAAAAGCATTACTAGATAAAAATATTATTTTAGAAATCGATCAAGGAGCAAAAGAATATTTATTAGAAAAAGGAACCGACTTAAAATATGGAGCTAGACCTTTACGAAGGGCGATTCAACGTTATTTAGAAGACGAATTATCTGATAAAATTTTAAGGGCAGAATTAAAAAACGGACAAAAAGTTATTGTATCGAGTGATAAAGAAAACTTACTTTTTTCTATTGAAGCTTAATAGTACTACCTTATGTACCTTAGGAGGAATTATTATATGGTAAAACACATCCCTAACATATTAACCATTTTACGATTTATTTTAATCCCCTTTATTGTCATATTTATTGCACTAAATCATTATATGGCTGCTTTCTTTGTTCTTACTCTATCGGGAATTACAGATATTTTAGATGGTTTTATTGCAAGAAAATTTCATTTTATTACGAATTTTGGAAAATTAATTGATCCTCTTGCTGATAAATCTACTCAAATCTCTGTTTTAGTTACTTTAGCATTCAAGGATATTATTCCTTTTTGGTTTTTATTAGTGGTATTTTTAAAAGAATTTCTCATGGTAGCTGGCGCTTCTTTTCTATATGGAAAAGAATTAGTTGTTTCTAGTAGATGGTATGGCAAACTTACAACCGTATTATTTTATATTGCTATTGTTTCTTCTTTTATCATCTACTCTTGGAATACTCCTTTAGAGAATCATCCAGAATATTCCGCTCCTATGCTTCCACAATTTGATATTTATATTTACTATCTTGCTTTAGTCTCTACTATCTTTTCTTTAATTATGTATTTTCAAACCTTTTATCGACAAGGATACTTAAAAAAAGAAAATTTAAAAATTCAAGAAAAAAATTAAAAATTAGGACATAATTTCTTAAAATTATGTCCTTTTTTATTTCCTATAATTTTTTAAGCATTCTCATAAAAATAATCTATAATACCATTATAAATTCCCCAAGCAAGTTTATCTTGATACTCTTCTGTTAATAATAATTTTTCCTCTTCGGCATTTGATAAAAAGCCACATTCTACAATAGAAATTGGTATTTCTACATGTTTTATAATATAAACATTCTCTAATTTCATAGCCACTCTTTTATTTTCCTTTTGAATAGCTTCGTTTAAATTTTCTTGTAAACTCTTGGCTAATTTCATACTTTTTTCGTTTCCTTCTTTATAAAAACATTGCCAGCCCCAATATTGTTCTTGTGGAATTTTATTTAAGTGAATAGAAATAAAAAGATCAGCGGAAGATTCGTTTCCTATTTTTACTCGATTATGAATATCAGATATTTTTTTTTCTTTTAATGTTTTACTATCTAAATCATAAATAGCATTTTCATCACTTCTTGTTAAAATAACCGTACTTCCTGCCTGTTCTAACAATGTTTGTAACTTTAAGGCAATTTTTAAGTTTGTTTGTGCTTCTGTAATTCCGATTACTGCTTTGAGCCCCTTCATCTGGCACCCCATGACCAGCATCCAGTACAATTACTTTATTGCTAACAGGAAGTGCAACGGTAGCTATCATTTCTTCTTTTTGCATTTGTTGAAAAGAAAAAGCAAAAACAGAAATAGTAACAAACACCATAACAATTAGTATTCTTTTTTTATTTAATAGAATCATTTAAAAACTCTCCTTTAATTTTATTTTTATCCTACTTCTTTGCATTATAATACTATTAATTTGTTCTCTTTATACAGAATATTTTATAAACTATTTTTTATGCCACTATTTTATAAAATTTCCATTAAAAAAAATATATCTATTTTTAATTATTGCTACATTGACTATTCATTGAAAAATTGTTATTATTATGAATAATATTTTTAAAGGAGAGGTCAAATCAATATGTACTATAGATACAATAAATTAGATATATTAAAAAAAGCGAAAACTCCATATTCCTATATTGAAAATTTAAATATATTATTAATTCGTCATGGCGAATCAGAAGTGAACGCTATGCAAGATAATTATAAGAATTTAGGCAAACCTTTAACAGAAAATTTAAAAATAGAGGATGCATTAGTAAAGTTAACAGATAAGGGAATGGAACAAGCAAAGCAATTGGGGTTATCCTTAAAAAATTATATGCTAACGAATACTATTTTCCATAAGGATGTTTTAGTTTTAATATCTCCTTATGAAAGAACTCGACAAACTTTTGAAATTGCTAATAAATATCTTCATTTTGAAGAAGACTCGGATAATGTTGTTGTTCTTAACTCTTTAATTGAGCAATTTTTTGGTGCTTTTCATATGATTAGTAGAGATGTGAAAAAAGAAGTTTATCCTAAAATATATGAAGAATGTATTAGAAACTCCCTAACTTATTTTAAACCCACTTTCTTAGGGGAATCTCCTTTCGACGTTTGTAATAGACTTTGGAGTGCTATTTATTTTTTAAGAGATTATACGCAAGAAAAGCATATTAAAAATGTATTTATTTTTGGTCATGGAAATGCTAATAAATGTATGCTTATGAATCTTTTAAATTTACCTCCAGAATTTTATAATGACTTTCCTAAAGCTACTAATTCTTCCATTCTTCACATTAAAAATGGTAAATTTAATGAAATAGCATTAAAATAATTTTTATTGCCTTTTCTATATCCTTCATTCTGCTTTTTAAATGCCAGTAGTGAAAATAAGTTTCACTACTGGCATCTATCATTTCTCATTTAAATTTATTTTAATCCTTATGAATTATATGTATTGGAAAATCTTGTGATTTTAATACCTCTTTTAAACATTTTGGTACAATATTATATTCTTCTATTTTATTTACATCTAACCATTCATATCTTAAATACTCTTTTCCTATTTCTTCTTTGATTTCTCTTTTTACGGTTTCCTTTGAGCTTTCCCCTATTGCTATTCTGCCACCTGTTAAAGTACAATGATCTTTACGTATATCTCTATGAACTAATATTTTGTTATTGTGTATAATAACAGCTGCTGCTCGTATATTTAGTTTATAATTTTCTATATCTAGAGTTAAATCCATATCTCATTTCCTTTTCCTTCTAAAGATTTCTTAAAACCGTAAAAATTGCTATGACAACTAAAAAAACAATCCAAAATTTTGTCTTTGGATACAAAAATACCAAACTATCCTTTTTTCGAAATGCATTCCATATATATAGAATATTGACAAATAGCAAATAAAGAATGGTAAGGAAAAAAATAGGATGATAAGTAAAACTTCCTTGAAAATCTCCTTGTATAAAATGAATTACACATCTTGTTCCTTGACAACTTGGGCATAAAATACCAAAGGTACCGATAAATAGGACATGTTGGCAAAAACCTTGTCAAATTGAATTGTACCAGAAAAAAAAGAAGGAGAACTAAAAATACAAGCCCTAATTCTATAAAAAGCATTGTTTTTATTTTTCTATTCATAATTTTTCCTTCTATCAATTACATAGGTACTTCCTTGAATAGTTTTGGCTAAATGTTTTACGCTTGCTCCTACTTCTCCAATTTCCAACACATTATGAAATCTTCCTTTTTCTACTTCTACTACGCCAATAGAAATAGATGTCAATGGAAATTGTTCCATCATGCCTTTTCTATTTTCCACTTCGATATATCCTTGTTTACTATCTTTTTCTGTAAAATAATTTAATACATTTGCATCAAAGTCTGCAATAATATTTTGGCATATTTTTTCGTAGTCTGCGTTTGCTACAATAGCAACAAAATCGTCTCCTCCAATATGCCCTACAAAGCTATCTTCGTATTCCTCTGTATGAATATTTTTTAAGATAGTTTTAGCTGTAAATTTGATCATTTCATCTCCCTTTAAGAAGCCATAAACATCATTATAAGCCTTAAAATTATCTAAATCTAAATACATCATAGCAAAAGTTTCTTTTGCTAGAAAACGTTTTTTTAATTCTGCTTGTATTTGAACATTTCCTGGAAGTCCTGTTAAAGGACTTACTCTTCGATTGATATAAATTAGTTTTAAAATATTTTGGATAGTATAATATAAATATTCTTCATCAATAGGGTGTTTAATATAGTGCGCTACCCCTAATTTTAACATAGATAGACGATGCTCATGCTCTTTATTAGAAGACAAAACAATAATAGGAGTAATACTATTGTCTTCGTCTTGCTTAATCGTTTTGCACATTTCTAAGCTGTCTTCTTTTATAGTATCTTCGTTGATAATAATAAGTGTTGGAATGTTTTTTAATGCTACTTCTAGCTTGTTTGTAGCAACACTTGTAAAGCGATAATTTTTATCGTCTTTAAACATTCTTTTTAAGGTTTCTTTTAAGGTTTTATCTTCATCAATTAAATAAATTTCTTGTACCATAATTACTCCTTATTTTTTTTCTTACTATTTTCCTTTAATTTCTTTATATCGATTTTTTGACTTAAAAATGCACTTATACTTTCTGATTTCATACTAGGGAATGCTTTTTTTAAACGATTGGCATGACGATATATTTTGAGTTTTAATCTTGCTTGTGTTATTTTTAATTCTCTAATAATATGTTCTATATTTTCTATACTGCTTTTTTCTATTGCAACTGTTTTTAGTTTTGCTTTTTCTTTTATCTCTTTTAATTCTTTTACTTTTTCTTTAATATTCTCGCTTATTTCATTTACCTTTTTAATAGCCACTTCAAATTTTGTAACAGCCATAATACTAAAAATAACATCTATGAAAATAATAATTCCTATACAAATGACAAACCATAATAACATATTGACTGGTACAATTTCAATATATTGTTTGACAAAAGGATGAATATAGCGAATAAAAAAGACTCCCAAAACACCCCAAAACAAGGAATTTTTTAAGCATACTCTTCCTTGCAAATTAAATTTTAAGTGCGAGTAATCCCAATATTTTGTTTTGAAGACCGTTTCTAAGAAAAAACCAACACAATACTCCCATAAAGATAATAAGAAGAAAGCAGCAAAAAATAGCAAGACTGGTTTTTCTTTTAAAAAGCTTAACCCGCAATAACATAATTAAGGCACCAAACCCATAAATAGGGCAAAATGGTCCACTTAAAAAGCCACTATTAACAAATTTCTTTTGTTCTATTGTTTTGGATACAGATTCTAATACCCAACCTGCAAAAGAATATAAAATAAGATATGTAATAAATTGTAATATCGTATCTGTATCCATTTTTCTCTTCCTTCTTTTTAAATTGTTGTCTCTCCTGAAACTTCGGTAGATAACCCACTTATACTATAAGCTGTAATGGTTATTTTGTTTTCTCCTTCTGCTAATGTTTGTGTAAATTCCACTTCTTTTGCATTTAAAGCGTTTCCTGTATTTTGTGGATCTGTTGAATAGAATTGTCCATTTAAGGTATATTCTATTTTTTGAATTCCTTCTTCGTCTGTTACTTTTACTATTAATTCGTTGCCATTTCTAGAAAGATTAATTTCTGGTTTCTTTACTCCGCGGAAAATTTGCTCTTTGGTTGTTTCATTTCCTGCTTTATCTACGGCAATAATAGTTAGAGTATTTTCTCCTTTTAGAATATCAATTTTTTCTTCTATTTGCTTGTTAAAATCTTCCCTTGCATCAACTCTAGTTTCATCTTCTTCATTCCAATAATAAAGCATATAATCTAACTCTGTTTCATCTTTTGCTACAATTTTTACTTTTGCATTTTCTACTAATAATTCTATTTCTGGCTTTGTTACATCGCCTTCTTCTAATTCATACATTTGACTATAAGCTGCCGTTTTTCCATTAATATCTGTTACTTCTAATTGAAGAATATTCGTTCCTACTGGTAAATCAATGGTTTCTTCTATTTGATTTCTTCCTTTTCCTTGTAATACATATTCTGTATCTTCATTCCAATGATACGTAATTTTATCAATTAGTTTATCGTGTGTAACTGTAATTTTTAGAACATTTCCTTCTTGCAATACTTCTACTAGTGGCACACTTTGCCCTTCTTCTTGCTTTTTTGTTAATATTCCATAAGAAGCTTGCCCTATTAAAATAAGACCAAAAATAATGCAAAGAATTGCAAATATTCTAAGAATGGTCTTTATTTCTAATGGTCCACCTTTCTTTTTAGAAGAATTCATATATAATATTTGATTCAACTTTTTTCACCTCTACTCATAATAAGAAAAATATGGAAATTTTTATTCGAAATAAATTATATCATAAGCATTTTTTAATGTAAACTATTTTCTCCAAAAACTACCACAAAAATAAAAGCAACTAGAAGTTCTTCTAATTGCTTTTATTTGTATTATAATAATACATATTTTTTAATGAAAAGAATGCCTGTTGCTAAAATTCCTAAAGTAGTTGCTAGTAAGCTCATATAGGTTATGTTTTCTCCCTTACCTGTTTTAATCGTGAATAGAACTGGTGCATCATCAATGTCATCTTCTCCTGGTTTTTTATTGTCTGGTGTTGAATCAATATCTGGTGTATTGCTATCATTTTTGTCTTTACTAATTTCTGCTACATTGACTTTTTGTCCAAAATTATTTTTTCCATTTATCCAAGTAAGTACAATTTCTACCTCTGCTGTTTCTCCTGGTTGTAATAAAGTATCTTTTAATTGGTCTGTTACTACTTTTCCGTTTACTTCTTTCCACTTAGGGTTATCTGCTGCTTCAAATTTTAAGCCTTCTGGAA
>CANRFE010000008.1 GCA_947629805.1 uncultured Clostridia bacterium
ATTTAAAAAGAAATAATTTTTTATCTGAATTTTCAGAAGAATGCTTTAAACTCTTATATTTATCATATAATTTACTCATGTTAAAAATTTCCTCCTTTTACAAAAAATGACAATACTATATTAAAATATACTATATAAATGTACAACTGTCAATAGATAAAATTGTATGATAATATAGAATAAATATATATAGTAGAGAAGGGAAATAAGGATGCAAAACTGGAATAAAATTGAAATCGAATTAGATGAATATATAAAAAAAAATAAAATAAGTCGTTCAAGTTTAACTAGAAATACAGGATTGCAATATAGCCAAATTTTAAAATATTGTAGAAAAGATATTCAAAGGATAGATTTAACCGTACTTGCTAAAATTTGTACAGCATTAAATTGTAAGATTACGGATATTTTAAAATTAAAAAAATCAGATTAATGTTAATAAGAAATATAAAAAAAGTACTTGTACAAATAAAAAGAGTGTGATATAACTAAGGAAAGAAAAGAAAGGCGGATTTTCTATGGAGGAAGATTTAGAGAAAAAAACAATCTTGATTGTAGATGACGAAAAAACAATTGTAGATATGTTGGTATATAATTTACAAAAAGAAGGGTATAACACATTAGAGGCAAACGATGGAGAAGAGGCAGTAAATGTTGCATTAGAAAAGAAACCAGATTTAGTTTTATTAGATATCATGCTTCCAAAAATGGATGGACTAGCCGTATGCAAAAGAATTAGGCAAACACTCAATATTCCTATTCTTATGATATCAGCAAAAGACGAAGAAATTGATAAAATATTAGGCTTAGAATTAGGTGCAGATGACTACATTACAAAGCCATTTAGTGTAAGAGAATTAATGGCAAGGGTAAAAGCAAATTTAAGAAAAGCAGAAATAACAGGGAAAGCCTCTGAAGAAAAAGAAAGCGAAAACAAAGCAGACGCGAACATGATCGTAGTGGGAGATTTAAGTTTAGATTTAAATAAATTTGAAGTAAAAGTAAGAGGAGAAGTAATGGACTTAACGCTAAGAGAATTTGAAGTTATCAAATACTTAGCAAATCAACCAGGGCAAGTTGTTACTAGAGAAACTCTATTAGAAAAAGTATGGGGGTATGAATATTATGGAGATATTCGTACCGTAGATGTTACGGTTAGAAGAATAAGAGAGAAAATAGAAAAAGATACTTCGAATCCAAAAATATTAATTACCAAAAGAGGAGTTGGCTATTACATCGCATCAAAATAAAAAATAAGATGCACAAAAAGGGAGGCCCCTTTTTGTGCATTTTTTTAATAAGGAGAAAAAGCATGTTAAAAAATGTACAATTAAAAATTATATTAATTTTTAGCATTTTAGGAATTTTAGTAATTAGTGCAATGGGAGCTATTTTTATTTACCGTTTACAAAGTATGGAAGTAGAAATTCTGTCCCAAAATACGGAGCAAATAGAATTATACCAAAATAGTATAGAAACCCAAATATACAATGTAAAGATGGTAACAATTATTTTAATTAGCGTCTTTGGGTTTATTTCTATTCTAATTAGTGTTTTTGTAGCCAAAGTAATTTTAGCCCCTATTACAAAATTAATTGATAGTGCTCCTCGTATAGTAACAGAGGAAAAAGAGCAAGAAGAAAAAAAAGGAAGAAAGAAAAAATATCAAGTAGATGAATTGACCAATGTTTTTCATCTTATGACGAATGAATTAAGAGAAAACCTAAAAGAAGTAAATCGTCAAAAAAGACAAATAGAAACTATTTTATTACACATGACAGATGGAATTATTGCTTTTGATATGGATGGCAATATTATGCATATTAATCCAGCAGCCACCGATTTATTAAAATTAACAGAAAAAGACAACACTTTTGAAAAAATATTTGATAAAATTCATATTGAAATTAACTTAGAAAAGACCATTTACTTAGAAAACTGGACTTCTAGCGAGCAAAGAGTGCAAGTAGAAGACAAATTCTTAAATATTTTCTTTGCCTCTTTTCGCGACGAACAAGATATGCCATCTGGCGTTATGGTAGTAATTCAAGATATTACCGAGCATGTCCGCTTAGATAACATGCGAAAAGAATTTGTAGCAGATGTATCACATGAACTAAAAACACCAATTACCTCTATTATGGGCTATGCAGATACTTTGCTAGAAGGAGAATATGATAAAGAAACACAAGAAAAATTCTTGAATGTAATTGCTTCAGAAGCAAGAAGAATGGCAAAATTAGTAACAGATTTGCTAATTTTATCCCGTTATGATAATAACAAAGTAAAGAAAGAAGCAAGTGAATTTGATTTAGGCGAATTAGTAAAAAAATGCCAAGAAAAATTACAATTAGAAATTAATAAAAAACACCATGAAGTAGAATGTTTTGTAACTGCCAACGTTCCACCAGTAAAAGCAGACAAAGATGGAATAGAACGTGTTATCTTAAATATTATGACCAACAGTATTAAGTATACACCAGATGGTGGCAATATAAAAATATATGTTGGGTTTGTTTATAATGATGCCTATATTAAAGTGATAGATAATGGAATAGGCATTCCAGAAGAAGATTTGAATCGTATTTTTGATCGCTTTTATCGTGTAGATAAAGCACGTACAAGAGAAATGGGAGGAACTGGTTTAGGGCTTTCGATTGCCAAAGAAATATTAGAGCAAAACAAGGGAAGCATAGACATTAAAAGCCAAACACAAAAAGGAACAGAGGTAGTCATTCGTATTCCAACCAAATAAAAGAAATAGCTTGCTAAATTACGAAAAACGCGTTATAATGAGAAACAAAGAAAAAGGAGAAAAGGATTTCAAATGAATAGTACAGTAAAAGAAATAATAGAGTGGATTTATTGCATTATTATTGCTATAGTTTTAGCATTATTAATTCGTTATTTTATAGGAACTCCAACCGTTGTTCAGCAAACTTCTATGTGGCCTACTTTAAAACAAAATGAAAGATTAGTGCTAAATCGTTTGGCAAGGACCTTTCATCAAGTACCAAACAGAGGAGATATTATCACTTTTGAAGCACCAAGCAATGCCAAAACAGGTGCAAATAGTGTAAAAGCAGAGTATGATAACGAACCACAAGGTTGGTTAAAAAAATTCATTTATTATGTATTAGAAATTGGAAAAACAAGTTATATTAAACGTGTTATTGCACTTCCAGGAGAACATGTGCAAATACAAGACGGAAAAATATATATTAACGAAGAAGAATTGCAAGAAGAGTATTTACAAAAAAATGTAGAAACAGATGCAAAAAGTATGTATTTAACAGATTTTGTTGTGCCAGAAGGGTATATTTTTGCTATTGGAGATAATCGTATGGAAAGTTCGGACTGCAGATATTTTGGTTGTATTCCAATAGAAAGAATAGAAAGTAAAGTTTGGATTCGATTTTGGCCACTAAATTTATTTGGAACCATATAAGAGAAAAAGAAGGAGTAAACCAATTTGAGCTTTGAACACATTGTAGGAAATGAAAAGGTAAAGCAATTCTTAAAAAAAACAATAGACGAAAATCACATTTTACATAGCTATTTGTTTGTAGGACCTAGCGGTATTGGAAAAAAACTTTTTGCTAAAGAATTTGCCAAACAAATATTGGGTTTGGATGTGGCCTCTGAAAAAGCTTTTGAAAGTAAGAATCATCCAGATTTTTACCAAATAGAACCAGAAAATAAAACCATAAAAATAGAACAAATTCGAAACTTACAAGAAAAAATTGCAGAAAAACCAATTGCATCTAATAGAAAAGTTTACCTTATTATAGATAGTGATGCTATGACAAAAGAAGCACAAAATTGTTTATTAAAAACATTAGAAGAGCCACCCCAATATGCTACTATTCTATTACTAACCGACAAGGAAGAAAAATTATTAAGTACCATAAAGTCAAGATGTATGAAACTTTCTTTTAAGCCAATTTCAAAAGAATTGTTAGAGCAGTACTTCGAAGAAAAATGGCAAATAAAACTTTCTCCTCAATTTTTAGAAGCAAGTCAAGGAAGTATTGGTATGGCCTTAAAGTTACAAGCACAAGATGCAATGTATAAGCAGGTTGATGAAGTATTAGAAGCAATGGAAGGAAAAGATTTTCTTACGATAGTTCATAAAGCAGAAATATTCTATAAAGAAAAAGACAACATACAAGATATTTTAGATTATATGAATATCCATTTCTATAAAACAGGAAACTTAAAAAAAATGCATTGTATAGAATACATAGAAGAAACCAAAAGAAGAATTCTTGCCAATAGTAATTATGATATGTGTATTGATTTTTTACTAATGAAAATAGAGGAAGAAATGACAAAAAAGTAAAAAGAAAGGAAACTTAAATGGGAATGAAAAATATCATAGGAGTTCGTTTTAAAAAGCCAGGAAAAATTTATTTTTTTGATCCGCAAAATTTAAGAGTAAATAACCACGACTTTGTTATTGTAGAAACAGCACAAGGAGAAGAATATGGAGAAGTGGTAATTAGCAATCGAGTAATGCCAGACGAAAATATAGTAAAACCATTAAAAAAAGTAATTCGTATTGCTACCTATAAAGATAAAAAACACCAAGAAGAAAACAAGAAAAAAGAAAAAGAAGCATTTGAACTTTGTAAACGAAAAATAAAAGAGCATAATCTAGACATGACCTTAACAGACGTAGAATTTAAGTTTGATAATAGCAAAGTATTATTCTATTTTACAGCAGATGGAAGAATAGATTTTAGAGAATTAGTAAAAGATTTAGCTTCTGTTTACAAAACAAGAATTGAACTTCGTCAAATAGGAGTAAGAGATGAAGTAAAAAGAATAGGTGGAAATGGAGTATGTGGAAGGGAATTATGCTGTTGCTCTTTTTTAGGAAATTTTGAAACAGTTTCTATTAAAATGGCAAAAGAGCAAAATATGTCCTTAAATCCTTCTAAAATATCAGGAAATTGTGGAAGATTAATGTGTTGCTTAAAATATGAACAAGAGGTATACGAAGAAAAAATGAAAAGACTTCCTAAAGTAGGAGCTATTGTAAAAACACAAGATGGCGAAGGAACGGTAGAGGGGGTAGAAATTTTAAAAGAACGTTTAAGGGTAAAGCTAAAAGATGATAATGGAGAATATTATTATAAAAAGTATAATGCTGGGGAAGTAAAAATTATAAAAAATAATGAAACAGATTTAGTAGATGAAGAAGAAAAAGAAAATTTCAAAGAGTTGCAAGAATTAGAAAAATTAGAAACAATGGATAAAAAGAATTTACAAGAAGAGGATATGTAATAGCATAAAATAAGGGAATAAACAAAAGAACTAAAAAATACAATAAAAAAAGAACTTTGGAAGGTGGTGAAAGAAATGGCATATAAAATAACAGATAAATGTATTAAATGTGGAGCATGTGCAGCAGAATGTCCAGTAGGATGTATTTCAGAAGGAGAGGACAGATACGTAATTGACAAAGAACAATGCTTAGGCTGTGGAACTTGTGCAGGGGTTTGCCCAGTAGAAGCACCAAAAGAAGAATAAAAAAAAGAAAGATTTGGATAAATTCCAAATCTTTCTTTTTTTATTCTTTATTGGTCATTTCTTCTAGTTTTAATAATTCTTCCCAACGTTTATCTACTTCTTGCTGAAAAGCTTCAATCATCCATTCATTACCAGGTTTAAACATGTGCTTAAATCTTCTTTGTGGACGTAAGAATTCTTCAATTGGTAGTTTTTTAGCAGGTTTATAAGTAATTTTATATTTTCCATTTTCAATTTCATATAAAGGCCAATAACAAGTTTCAACTGCAAGTTTATTAATTGGTGTTAGCATGTCGGTTGGGTAACCCCATCCTCTAGGACATGGAGCAAGCACATTTAAGAAAGTTGGTCCTTCTGTATAAATGGCTTTTTCCGCTTTTTCATATAAATCCTTAAAGTTCATAAACCCTGCTGTTTGTGCTACATAAGGTAAATGGTGTGCTTCCATAATTTCGGTTAAATCTTTACGAATTTGCATTTTACCAGGAATTACTTCCCCAGCAGGAGAAGTTGTGGTATCTGCAAAATGAGGAGTAGCAGAAGAACGTTGAATACCTGTGTTCATATAAGCACCATTATCATAACATACATACGTCATGTCATGACCTCTTTCCATAGCAGCAGATAAGCTTTGAAGCCCAATATCATAAGTTCCACCATCTCCACCAAAAGCAATAAATTTAAAATGTTCGTTTTGTGGTAGTTTTCCTTGTCTTAACATAGCTTTGTAAGCAGCTTCTACTCCAGAACAAGTGGCAGCAGCACATTCAAATGCAGAATGAATATAAGAACTACTCCAAGAGGTATATGGGTAAATACAAGTAGAAACTTCCATACAGCCAGTAGCATTGGCAACTACTGCATGGTCTCCTTCTTTTAAGGCTCTCATTACCATTCTTGCTACTGGTGGTGCGCCACAACCAGCGCACATTCTATGACCAGATTCCAATATAGCAGGTTTTGTTGCAACAACTTCTTTTACATTATATGCCATTATTTTTCACCTCTCTTTAATCCAAAATAACGATAAGGGTTATTTACCTTTCCTGTTTTTACAATTTCTTGTAAATCGGTATAAACACCTAAAATATCTTTTGCTGTAGTATCTCTACCACCAAGCCCATAAATATAGTTTACGGTTGGTACCTTTACATGATTTACATACATACCAGAGGTAACATCTGTAAATAGAGGACCACCACAAGCATTTAGGCTTTCTGCTTTATCTAAAACGGCAACTGCTTTTACATTTTGTAAAGCCTTTGCAATTTCTTCTGCAGGGAATGGTCTAAACACTCTTAATTTTAAAAGACCAGCTTTGATTCCTTGTTCTCTTAAAGAATCAACTACATCTTTTGTGGTACCTGCAGTGGAGTTCATACAAACAATCGCAATTTCAGCATCTGCTAGTTTGTATTCTTCCAACAAACCATATTTTCTTCCAGTTAATTTTTCAAAGTCTTTGGCAACTTCTAAAATGACCTTTTTTGCATTTCGCATGGCTTCTGCTTGTTGGTATTTATGTTCAAAATAGTAGGCTTGTAAATCCATAGGGCCAACAGCAATTGGCTCTTTTGCATTTAATAAAGAATGCTCTGGGTGATAGGTTCCAATAAATTCTTTGGCTTTCTCGTCTTCTATTAACTCAATATTTTCAATAGAATGGGAGGTAATAAATCCATCTTGGCAAACAGCAAGAGGAAGACATACCTCTTTATGCTCTGCAATACGGTGCGCCATAATTAAGTTATCGTAAGCTTCTTGGTTATTTTCCGAAAATAGCATAATCCAACCGGCATCTCTTATTCCCATGGCATCCGAGTGGTCATTATGAATATTTAATGGACCAGATAGGGTACGGTTCACAAGTGGCATTACAATAGGAAGTCTACAAGAAGAAGCAATATAAATCATTTCCCACATAAGTGCTAACCCATTGGAAGAAGTAGCTGTCATCGCTCTTGCGCCTGCTGCTTCTGCGCCAATACAAGCACTCATAGCACTATGTTCACTTTCTACGGCTATAAATTCAGTATCTACTTTTCCATTGCTAACAAAAGTAGAAAAATATTGAGGTATTTCCGTTGATGGGGTTATAGGGAAGGCAGCCACAACATCTGGGTTGATTTGTTTCATAGCAATAGCAGAAGCTTCGTTTCCACTTAAACGTTCTCTTATACTCATAGTTTTTTCATCCTTTCTTTTCATTGTTCTTTCATTTCAATTGCACCAAATGGGCAGGTTTTTGCACATACGCCACATCCTTTGCAATAATCGTAATTAAAATCTCTTCTCTTTTGGTCTTTTCCAACAGGAATTGCATTATCTGGACAAACAGGGAAACAAAGCCCGCATTGTCTGCATTTGTCCGATAAGAAAATTGGCTTTACACTTCTCCAGTCACCTGTTTTAAAATTTAAAGAATTTCCAGCGTCATAAATAGTTCCGCCAGGGGTTAAATCTTGCCATGGAGATTCTTTATTGATTTTTCCTTCTGACATCCGTATTTCTCCTTTCTAATTTATTAATTTCACTTCTTTAAGAGCAAGTTCTAAGGCTTTCATATTTCCTTCAATAACTTCTGGTTTTTTTGCAAATTTATGCTGAAAAGAACCTTTCATATCATTTAAAAATTCTTGTTCTGTCATAATGTTAGATACTTTTACAATAGCAGCAAGCATTGGAGTATTGGGAAAATATTTTCCCAGTGCTTCTTGTGATACTTTTCTTGCATCAATCGTATAGATTTTTCCTTTGTACCCATTTAAGAGTGGTTTTAATTCTTCTGCTGTTTTCGTAGTATTAATCAGAATAGCACCAGTTTCTTTTAAACCATTCGTAACTGGTACAGATTCTAATAAAGAATCATCTACTACTACCACATAATCTGGTTCATAAATATTACTGTGTATACGAATAGGAGAAGTACTAATACGATTGTAAGCTGTAATAGGTGCTCCCATTCTTTCTGGACCATATTCGGGAAAACCTTGAATGTATTTTCCTGTGTTAAAAGCAGCATCGGCAAGTAACAAAGAGGCTGTTTTAGCACCTTGCCCACCTCGACCATGCCATCGAATTTCTATCATGTTATCCATCTATTTCCTTCCTTTCTTCTTAAAATAAATATGCTTTGAATGCTTTAAGCATATACCCAAATCCTAAGAATGTCAAGAAAAAATCATGACTGCATGGTCAAAACGAGGCAAAAAAATTTATAAAAAAATCTATATTTTTTCCAATATGTGTTACAATAAAAAAGAGGAGAAAAATGGATAAAATAGAAATAGCAAAAAAAATAAGAAAAAAAGGTGGAACTTTATATCTAGTTGGAGGAGCCGTACGAGATGAACTATTAGGAAGAGAAGTGCAGGATGAAGATTATTGTGTTACAGGCCTAAGCGAAGAGAAATTTGAAGAATTATTTCCTATGGCCTATAAAAGAGGAACCAGTTTTCCTGTTTATGTGCTAGAGACAAAGGAAATTGCCTTAGCAAGAAGAGAACAAAAAAGTGGTATAGGGCATAAAGAATTTTCTGTTGTAACAGGAAAAGAAATTACAATAGAAGAAGACTTAGCAAGAAGGGATATTACCATAAATGCAATAGCAAAAAATGTTTTAACGCAAGAATGGATAGATCCTTATCAGGGAAGGAAAGACTTGAAAAATAAAATAATTCGCGCTACTACCAGTGCTTTTCTAGAAGACCCTTTAAGGGCTTACCGTGTGGCTAGGTTTGCTAGTATATTAGAATTCGAGGTAGAGCAAAACACCCTTTCTATGATGCAAAAATTAAAACCAGAGTTATCAAGTTTAGCAAAAGAGAGAGTTTTTGAAGAATGCAAAAAAGCCTTAGCAAGTAAAAAACCATCTATTTTTTTTCGCGTCTTAAAAAGTGCTGGAATATTAGAAGTACACTTTAAGGAAATACAAGATTTAATAGGAAGCTTGCAACCTATAAAATACCATCCAGAGGGCGATAGTTTTGAACATACGATGATGGTAGTAGATAAATCTGCTGAAATAACAGAGGATTTAAGAATTCGCTTTAGCTGTTTAGTACATGACTTAGGAAAAGGAATAACCCCAAAAGAAATGCTTCCGCATCACTACGGACATGATAAAAAGGGAGAAGAATTAGTTGAACATTTAGGGCAAAGAATAGCAATTCCCAAAGCATGGATAGAATGTGGAAAAGTAGCAGCAAAAGAACACATGCTAGGAGGTATTTTTGAACAAATGAGCATTCCAAAACAAGTAGATTTTCTAACAAGAGTGGCAAAATCTAGGTTAGGCTTAGACGGAATGCAGATAGTTGTTTTTTGTGACCGATGGCGCAAAGAAGAAAAACCAGAAAATATCCTTTTTGCGCAAATAGGAAAGGAATGCCTTAAAGAAATAAATGGAGAATATATAAAACAGAAATATTCTATAGAGGATACAAAACAAGTAGGAGAGTTACTTCGAAAAGAACGTATAGAATGGATGAAGAAAAAGAAACAAAATACTTGAAAAGAAGATAGTTTTAAGATAAAATAAGAAAAAATACAAAAGAGAGGAAAAAATGAGAAGATTTTTATTCAAAAAACAAAACATAAAAAGAGAAGAAAAAGGGGCTATTTCTGCCTTAGTTTTATTTACTGTTTTAATGTTTAGTGTTATTTTAATGGGTGCTTATTTTACTATTAGCACAATGCAAAGAGCACAAATAAAAAGTGATATGAGAATCCAAGACTTATATGGAAAAGATGTAGAAGAGGCTGATAAAATATATGAAGAGCAAGTACTACAAAATGGTTTAAAAGAAAAGTTTAAAGATAATACAAAAGTACCATATGTAATCAATTATCCAGTAGATATAGATGGAGACGGAGATTCTACGGATGACTGGCAGGTATTTTATATAAAAGATTACGAAGGAGAAGATAATGCACAAGGAGATAATCAACCAGATACTGGAAGAAGAGTATTTTTAATAGCTTCAGATTATGTAAAAATACTTGATGATCCTAATTCAGCAATACGAAAAAGCATGGAAAAGTCACATATGGTACAAAGTTCTGACGAAAATAAAAAAGATTATGTGTTAATGTGGAAGGATCCTTATTTGGCATTATGTGAGTTGCATTTGCCTGATCAAGAAGGAAAAGCAAACATATTTCCAAAATTATTTGAAGAGAGTTTATATAAGATATGGGAACATCAAAATCTGCCTGGTTCAATATGTGCGGCAACTATGTTGTGTACTGAAAATTGGTCAGATTTTAAATATGATACGTATGCGGACTATGCAATAGGTGGACCAACTTATCAAATGTGGATTAATAGCTGGAACATGAGACACCAAGATAAACAAGCATATTATCAGACTAATGAATTGGGGTATCTTATGGGTGTGAAAGGACAGAATACGCAAAGTGCCATTCTTGTGCAGGAAGCACAAACAGATTCATTATATCTCCCACATGCATCCGAAACAGAAGGAGACTTTGACAAAGATAGCCAGATTGAACATTGTCAAGGATATTGGGGAGCGTCTCCTTGTGGATTATATGGTGGATTCAATTTAATGATGGTACACAGTAATATTGCTCTGACCGATCACTTTGGTGGAGACGACTTTTATGGTGTTCGACCAGTAGTTTGTTTAAAAGCAAACGTTAAACTAACTCCAACAGAGAATGTCATAGGAATTGAAAATGCAGAATGTTTTAAAATTGAATTTTAGAAATATAGAAAAACCGCTATACGGGTTCGTATAGCGATTTTATGGTGAGCCAGAAGGGATTCGAACCCCCGACCCTTTGCTTAGAAGGCAAATGCTCTATCCAGCTGAGCTACTGACTCATAATTTAAGTACGGTACTTATCATAGCACTTTTTTTAATAAATGTCAATAAAAAGGACGAAACTTTTAAAAGCAAGCGTAAAATTATTAAGATCATAAAAAATAAAATTTTAGCTTGCTTTTAAAGGCTATTTTGGAAATTGTATTTTCGAATTTTTCTTTTTTTGCCTAAATAAAGTAATTTTATTTCCAAGTGTTTGAACCACTATAGAATTGGTCCTATTTGCAATTTCTTCTGCCAATTCTTTAGCATTTCCAGGTGCTGTTTCTAAAACTGTAATTTTAATTAATTCTCTGGCTTTTAAAGCATTGTTTAATTGTTCTACTAGAACTTGGGAAATACCTGCTTTTCCTATTTGAAAAATAGCATCTAAAGTATTAGCAAGGCTTCTTAAATAAGCACGTTCTTTACTAGTCATTTTTTTTAATTCCTTTCTTTTTTATTCTATTTAATAATTATTCCAAATTAGACAAAAGAATAGAACAAATATCTTTTGTAGAATTTGGTTTAGCAAAATTCTTAGTAAGATTTTTCATTTTTTCTATTTTTTCTGAATCATTTAGAACTGTATATAAAACTTCTTCTGGATTTTCCTCTTTTTTTAACCAAATAGCACATTCCATTTTTTCTAGAAAGATAGCATTTTCTTCTTCTTGACCAGGAATCGGATTAATAACAATTAAAGGAAGGTGAGAAGCTAAAGATTCACTAACTGTTAAACCACCCGGTTTTGTAATTACTATGTCAGAAATAGACATTAATTCTGGTACCTTATCTGTAAAAGGAAGAACTTTTATCGTGTCCTGTTTATTTTTTTCTGTAACAATCCTTTCAAATTCTTGTTTCATCTTTTCGTTTTTTCCCGCAATGGCAACCACTTGAATATTCGGAAAAGTAGTTAAAGCTTGTAAAATGGCAACTGTCTTATCTTTTCCAAGGCCATATTCGCCACCACCAAAAAATAAAATTGTTCTTTTGTTTGGAAGTAATCCAAAGGAAGAGAAAATAGCTTTCTTATCATAAGTTTGTAAAAAACGATTAGAAATGGGAATACCAGTAACAAAAATTTTACTTTCTGGAATTTCATTTTGTAACAATTCTTCTTTCATAGAAAAATTAGAAACAAAATAAAAATCGACAAATTTATTTCCAATTAACCATTGGTCATGCGACTTAAAATCTGTCATAATAGTAGCGAGTTTACAATTCGTTTTTTTCTTTTGTTTTAAGTAACTCGTCATTTGAGAACCAAAAGGGTGTGTGGAAATAACCATATCTGGTTGAAATTCTCGAAACAATTTAACCATTTTTACTGCCATAATTTTATTAGATGTGGTACTTACTTTCCCAAGCAAACCACCTTGTGATTTATAATACACTTGTTCCCAAGCCCAAGGGGCTTTTTTTGCCATTTCACGATAAGCGGCTGTTGTAATTTTATCTAAAGCTTTATTAATATATTTTACACAATCAATCATTTCTATTTGAAGATTTGCATAATTTTCTTCTAATTGTTCTTTTATAGATTTTGCTGCAGATAGGTGTCCACCACCATAAGAAGCATAAAAAATTAAAATTTTTTTCATAAACATCTCCTATTTGTTTTTTTGATTTTATCATAAAAATAAAAAAAAATCAAAAATAATGATAATAAGAATAAGATAAAATTTTTAAGCAGAAAAATAAGAAAATTATGACAAAAAAGAATAAAAACAACAAATTAGAAGCAAAATAAAATAGAAAAAAGAATGCAAAGCACAAAAAGCATGAAATTATTAAGAAAGGAATTATGTATAAAGTGAAAAAAAGAAATAAAATTATAATCCTAATTGGACTTATCCTATTTATTCTATTCACCATTTTTATTTTTTCGTCAGAAAAAAGGCAAAACCAAGTTTATGCAGCAAGTGGTAGTTCTACTTCAGATTTGCAACTAATGGCAAGAGCAATTAATGGAGAAGCACGAGGAGAACCTTATGAGGGTCAAGTAGCAGTAGGAGCAGTTATATTAAATCGTGTAAAAGATTCCAAATTCCCCAATACCATAGCAGGGGTTATTTATCAAAGTGGAGCTTTTACTGCTGTAGCAGATGGACAAATTAATGTACCAATTGCAGAAGGTTCTACTGTATTAAAAGCAGCTAGAGATGCCATGAACGGATGGGATCCAACAGGAGGCGCTATTTATTATTTTAATCCAAATACAGCGACCAATAAATGGATTTGGTCAAGACCACTTGTTAAAACTATAGGAAAACATCGTTTTTGTAAGTAATAGGCAACAAAAAATGATTCATTAGAATGGGAGAGAAGAAAATGGGAAAAGTAAAAGAAAAAATTTATGACTGGAAAAATCGTTTACAAGATAGGCACATGTTAACATTAGTTGTTAGCTTAGTTGTTGTGATTGTATTATTAGGTTTGTATACGTACAAAAGAGAAAGAGATTATCGTCAAATGACAGAAAATGACTATAATATGGCATTTTTTGAATTAGTGGATTACGTACAAAATGTAGAAACATATCTTGCAAAATCTTTAATTTCAAGTACTCCAGAACATGGAGCAGAAACCCTAACTCATGTATGGAGAGAAGCAAATTTAGCACAAAGCTATTTAGCAAGGCTACCAATGGGGTCGGAAGAATTAGCCAATACTTCCAAATTTTTAAACCAAGTAAGCGATTATAGTTTTAGCCTTTCAAGGAAAAATATTTATAAAGAAGCATTAACGCAAGAAGAATTAAACAATTTAAGAGACTTACACAAATATAGTGTGGAATTAGAAAATACTTTGAACCAATTATCAGCCGATATGAACGATGGAAGAATAAAATGGGGAGAATTAACTAGCAAAGGAAGTAGTATATTTGCAGCTCAAGTAAGTAATATTTCTAAAGATAGTTTTAATAATTTAGAAGAAAATTTTCATGAATATGCTGGTTTAATTTATGATGGAGCTTTTTCAGAACATTTAACTTCTGTAGAAAAAAAAGGACTAACAGGAGAAGAAATAAGTGAAGAACAAGCGAAACAAATAGCAAGTGAATTTGTAGGACAAGATAAAATTAAAGAAATTACAGCACAAGGTTTAACGAACAATACCAATATGCCATCTTATGATTTTTCTATTACTTTAAATACAGAAAAAGAGAAAAAGAATTCGCTTATTCTTTCTATTACACAAAAAGGCGGACATGTTGTTTTCATGAACTATAACAGAGAAGTACAAGCAGAAACCATTTCACAAGAAAGAGCAAATGAAATTGGAATAAATTTCTTAAATGCAAAAGGTTTTCCAAACATGAAAGAAACTTACTATTTAAAACAAAGTGGAGTAGTTACTATAAATTATGCTTATTCGCAACAAATAGAAGAGGGAGAAGTTACCATGTATCCAGACTTAATTAAATTAAAAGTTGCATTAGATAATGGAGAAATTTTGGGAATTGAAACAACAGGATATTTAAATTCACATCAAGAAAGAGCACTACCAGAAGTAAAAATAACCAAAGAGCAAGCAAAACAAAATCTCAATCCAACATTAGATATAAGAAGCGAAAGTTTAGCAGTTATTCCAACGGAATTTCAAACAGAATTATTCTGTTGGGAATTCAAAGGAATAATAGAAGACACAGAATTTTTGGTTTACGTTAACGCAGAAACAGGAAAAGAAGAAGATATTTTAGTTATAAGAAACACACCAAACGGAACCTTAACTATGTAATGTCCCATTAGGGACGTTTTCTAAAGGAGTATCTGTCCCTTTTGGGACATACTAAAAAAGAAATGTTGGAAAATTATAATAGTATAGGATAGAGTAAAATACACATACTAGAAATAGAAAAGTAAATTATTTTCTTATAGAGTTGTAAAAGAATTGTTACTATTGTATAAAAAGAACAATTCTAAAAACAAAGGAAATAAAAAAATAAGTAATTTATTTTTCAAAGTATCCGTAAATCATGAAAATGAGTAAAGGAGGAAGCTTGCTATGGGAAGAAAAAGTAGTGTAATATCTGAAAATTTAAAAGAAGAAATTGCAAAAGAATTAGGTGTATATGACCAAGTTAAAAAAGATGGAGGATGGCAAAACGTATCTTCTAAAACTTGTGGAAATATTGTTTCCAAAGCAATCGAAATTGCTAATAGAAGTGTAGAACAATAATAACAAGGGCTCTTATTTTTGAATAAGGGCCCTTGTTACGTCTTTTTATAATTTAGTAAAAATGAATAAAAGCAAAACTTTGTTACATAAAAACTGACTTGCAAAACAAAGCTATTTAGCATATAATAGGAAAAATAAAGAGAGGAATATATTTTGTTCCTAGAACATAAATTAAACTAAAGTGAGGAAAGTAATAAAAATGGAAAAATATAAAATCCGTGTAGAAGAAATTCTTAAAGTGACAAATGGAAAATTATTAATAGGAAAATCAGAAGAAATTTGTGAAAATTTTTGTAGAGATTCAAGAGAAATAAAAGAAGGAGATATTTATTTAGGAATTCAGGGAGAAAATCTTAATGGGAGTATTTATTTTGAAGAAGCTTTTGAAAAGGGAGCAAAAGGAGCAATTTTACAAGATATTTCTATAACAAAAGAACAACAAAAAAAATATCAAAATAAATTTATTATTTTAGTAGAAGACACCATTGAAGCAATGCAAAAAATAGCGAGTTATAAAAGAAGTTTATATTCCATACCAGTTGTTGCTATTACAGGAAGTGTAGGAAAAACCAGTACAAAGGATATGATTGCTAGCACATTAAATCAACAATATGGTACCTTAAAAACAGAAGGCAACTATAATAACCATATAGGTGTTCCTTTAACGATTTTTCGCCTAAAAGAACAAGAAGCAATGGTAATAGAAATAGGAATGAATCATTTAGGAGAAATTAGGCAACTAGTAAAAATAGCAAAACCTACGGTAGCTGTTATTACGAATATAGGAACAGCACATATTGGTAATTTAGGCTCTAGAGAAAATATTTTAAAAGCTAAGTTAGAAATTTTAGAAGGCTTGCCAAAAGAAGGTTATGTAGTAATAAATAACGATAATGATTTGTTACATAAATGGTATATAGAAAATAAAGAAAAATATAATATTATTACTTATGGAATAGAAAAAGAAAGTGATTATATGGCAGAAGAGATTGTTTCTAAGGAAAAGAATAGCCATTATCGACTAAAAGGAACCAAACAAATAATAGAAGTACCAATAGGGGGAAATCATTTTATACAAAATAGTTTGTGTGCAATAGCAGTAGGAAATATCTTTCACATGCCATTAGAAAAAATAGCAAAGGGAATTGCTAATTTTGAACTTACAAAAAAAAGAATGGATATACAAATTTTAAAGGACAACATAACTTTAATTAAAGACTACTATAATGCTAATTATGACTCTATGAAAGCAGCTTTAGAATATTTAGGAAGTATGCAAAAGAAGAGAAAAATAGCAGTATTAGGAGATATGTTAGAATTAGGAAATTATGCAAAAGAATTACATCAAAAAGTAGGGCAAGAAGTAGTAAAAAATAAGATTGATATTTTAATTACAGTAGGGGAAGAAGCAAAAAATATAGCCGAGATAGCCAAAGAAAAAATTCCTCAGGTAATCATTTGTGCTTCGAAAGAAGAAGCAATAAAAAAAATTAAGCAAATGGAACAGACAAATGATTGTATTCTATTAAAAGCATCGAATGGAATGCATTTTGAAGAAATTGCAGAAAATTTGTAAGAAAGAAAGGATAAAAATGGATAAAATGAAGTTAGGAGTTATTTTCGGAGGAATGTCAACAGAGCATGATGTATCTATTGTTTCAGGGCTATCCGTTATAAAAAATTTAAATCAAAAAATTTATAAAATACATCCTATTTATATAGATAAAGAAGGAAATTGGTATCGTTATACTAAAAACATAAGAGAAATAGAAACTATACAAGTAGGGGATGCCTTACAAGAAATAGAAAAAATAGAGAATCCTATGCAATATATTAAGCAAATGGATTGCGTATTTCCTGTATTACATGGTTTATATGGAGAAGACGGTACTATACAAGGTTTTTTAGAATTAGCAAAAGTTCCTTATGTAGGTTGCAAAGTTTTAGCTTCTAGTATTTGCATGGATAAAGTGTATACGAAAATTATTTTTGAAAAAGCAGGTTTAAAGCAAGCTCCTTACATTTACATTCGAAAAGATAGGGATAATTATCGTTATATTCAACCAGATTTTACAGAAGAAGTATATAATTTGGAAGAGATTAGTAAAAAAATAGAAAATGCGTTCCCTTATCCAATGTTTATAAAACCTTCTAATTCTGGATCTTCCGTAGGAATTTGTAAAGTAAAAAATAGAGAAGAATTAAAAAAAGCTATTCTCTATGCAAGTCAATATGATAAAAAAATAATCATTGAACAAGCAATTGTAGGAAAAGAAGTAGAGTGTGCTGTTTTGGGAACCGAAGAAGTAATTACTTCTGGAGTGGGAGAAATAATAGCAGCAGAAGAATTTTATAATTTTTCTTCAAAATATCATAATCAAAATTCTAAAACGCTACTGCAAGCAGACTTACCAGAAGAAATAACAAAAGAAATACAAAAACAAGCCATTAAAGCATTTAAGGCAGTAGATGGAAGTGGTCTTTCTAGGGTAGACTTTTTTGTAGAGAAAGATACCAATAATATTATCCTTAATGAAATTAATACAATGCCAGGGTTTACGGCTATTAGTATGTATCCTAAATTATTTGAGAATTCTGGAATTAGTTATTCAAAATTACTAGACAAATTAATAGAATTAGCATTAGAAAAAAATCAATAAAGTTATGAATATTCCGAAAGGAAAATAGTTTTTGAAAAATCACTATTTTCTTTTTTTATTTCTATTGAAAAAACAAAACAATCTTGATATAATAAACCCACCATGAATGTGGGAGGATGTTAAATGATATTTAAAGATTACTATAAAATATTGGGATTAGAAACCAATAAAGTCAATATAGAGGAAATTAAAAATGCTTTTCGTGAACAAGCAAAGAAATATCACCCAGATGTAAATAATGGAAAAGTAGCAGAAGAAAGATTTAAGGATATTAATGAGGCTTATCGTGTACTCTCAGACCATATTGCAAGAAAAAAATATGACCGTGTATGGTATTCTCATGTTGGAAAGAAAATAGAAAAACAAAATCAAAAAGAAGAAAGAGAAGCAAGACCAGACTTATTAACCTTATTATTTGGAAATATAAGAAGTGCGAAAAACAAAGAGAAGCAAGCAAAGAAACTTCCAATAAGAGGAGAAAACGTAGAAACAGAAATTACTCTAACTATAGAACAAGCTTTTTATGGAATCGAGAAAAAAATTTCTTTAAGAGCAGTAGATGGAAAAATGAAAACCTTTTTAATAAAAGTACCAGCGGGTATTCGAAATGGAGAAAAAATACGTTTAATTGGACAAGGAAAGACAGGAAGCAATGGGGGCAAGAATGGAGATTTATTAATTAAAATTCACATTGAAAATAGTAAAAAATATCGTTTACAAGGGTATGACATTTATACAGATTTATATTTAACTCCTTATGAAGCGGTACTTGGTACCAGGGTCAAAATAGAAACCATAGAAGATACGACCAATGTTTATGTTCCACAAGGAATGATAAGTGGAGAAAAAATTCGTATTCCGCAAAAAGGTTATAAAGATGGTAAAGGTGGAAGAGGAGACTTAGTAGCAGAAGTAAAAATAGTAGTACCAAAAAAACCATCAGAAGAAGAAATAGAACTTTATAAAAAATTAAAAGAAATAACAAAATTTGAACCAAGAAGTACGGTATAAAATTAAAAAAATATAGAACTCACCACAATACTTAACATAAGACAACAAAATCGTTGACAAATAGAATTTTACAGTATATAATTATACTTAGTGGTAACAAAAGAAAAACTATGAAATTTGGT
>CANRFE010000009.1 GCA_947629805.1 uncultured Clostridia bacterium
CTTTGTAAAGGAGCAAGCCGAAGAAGGAAAAACAGTTCTATTTGTAGGAACAAAAAAACAAGCACAAGAATGTATGAAAGAGGCAGCAGAAAAAAGTGGTATGTATTACATTAACCAAAGATGGTTAGGAGGAATGCTTACAAACTTTGGAACAATTCGTAAAAGAGTAGAAAGACTAAAAGAATTAGAAACAATGCAAGAAGATGGTACATTCGATGTATTACCTAAAAAAGAAGTCATTCTTCTAAAAAAAGAAATGGAAAAATTGGAGAAAAATTTAGGTGGCATTAAAGAAATGACAGAAATGCCAGGCGTATTATTTGTAGTAGATCCTAAAAAAGAAAGAATTGCTATTTTAGAAGCAAAAAAATTAGGAATTCCAGTTGTTGGATTAATCGATACAAATTGTAACCCAGAAGATTTAGATTACCCAATTCCAGGAAATGATGATGCAATTCGTGCAGTTAAATTAATAGCAGATACCATGGCAAATGCTATTATTGAAGGAAGACAAGGAGAATCTATGGATGCTGGAATACCAGAAGAAGTAGAAGAAACAGACGAAAGTATGGAAGAAGTAGTAGAAGAAGAGACAACAGAAGAAGAATAAAATGAAAGGGTAGAGCCTTTATCTGCTCTATCCTTTTTAATTGGGAAAATAAGGGAAAA
Organism: uncultured Clostridia bacterium; assembly: GCA_947629805.1. Lineage (GTDB taxonomy): Bacteria > Bacillota > Clostridia > TANB77 > CAG-508 > UMGS1663. The sequence continues at coordinate 670 of CANRFE010000009.1, forward strand.
ACCCTAACAAATAAAAGGAGGAAAGAAAATGATTACAGCCAATCAGGTAAAAGAGTTAAGAGAAAAAACAGGAGCAGGAATGATGGACTGCAAAAAAGTGTTAACAGAAACAAATGGAGACGAAGAAAAAGCCATTGAATTATTACGTGAAAGAGGACTTTCTAAAGCTGCAAAAAAATCAGGAAGAATTGCAGCAGAAGGTTTAGCTGCAGCTTATATTACACCAGATAAAAAAATAGGTGTGGTAGTAGAAGTAAATGCAGAAACAGACTTTGTTGCAAAAAATGACGAGTTTAAAACTTTTGTTGCAGATGTGGCAAAGCAAATTGCAGAAAAAAATCCAGCAAATGTAGAAGAATTATTAACACAAGAATCTATAGTAGAAGGAGGAAAAACGGTAAAAGATGTTTTAACTTCTAAAATAGCAACTATTGGAGAAAATATGTCCATTCGCCGTTTTGAAAGATTTGAAACAGAAAAGGGAATGGTTGCAACCTATATTCATGGCGATGGAAAAATTGCTGTATTAGTAGAAATGGAAAATGCAGACGAAGTACTTGCAAAAGATGTATGTATGCAAATTGCAGCAGCAAGACCAGAATATTTAGATAGAAATTCTGTACCAAAAGAGAGAGTAGAAAAAGAAATGGAAATCTTAAAAGCACAAGCTATGAATGAAGGAAAACCAGCAGAAATAGCAGAAAAAATGGTACAAGGAAGAATTGGAAAATTTTATGGAGAAATTTGTTTAGTAGAACAAGCTTTTGTAAAGAATCCAGATGAAAAAGTAGGAAAAATGGTAGAAGCCAAAGGAGCTAGAATTGTAAGATTTGCAAGACTTGAAAAAGGAGAAGGCTTAGAAAAGAAAGAAGAAAACTTTGCAGAAGAAGTAGCAAAACAAATTAATGGCTAGAAAAAAATTAAGATAACATTTCAAACAAAACCACGAATTATGGAAAAGAAAACAAAAAGTTTATTTTGCATGAATCGTGGTTTTTTATTATAAAAACAAGAAAGAAAAAAGGAAAAAATACTTGACAAAATATATTTTTTAAGTTAATATATGAATAGATATTCATATATTCATAAGAAAAAAGAATAAGAAGGAGATAACATGGAAGAACAAGAGTGGATTTGTAATGAAAAATGTCCTCACTATAATAAAATTAAACAGGTACAGCAAGAAGCACCTAACTTTGAAGAAATTATGGAAATAGCAGATATGTTTAAGTTATTTGCAGATAGTTCTAGATTAAAAATTATTTGTAGTATTTTAAACAGAGAACTATGTGTATGTGATTTATGTGAGCTTTTAGGGCTTAGCCAATCGAATGTATCCCACCAATTGCAACTTTTAAGAACAGCAAAACTGGTAAAATACAGGAAAGAGGGAAAACAAGTATATTATAGTCTTCAAGATGAGCATATTGAAAAAATTATGACTATGGCATTAGACCATATAAGAGAAGAAATGGGAGGAAAAAAATAAAATGAAAATAGAGATACAAGAAAAAAAGAAAAGAAAAATACTTTTGTATTTATTTTGTGTTATTTTATTTTGCTGTACTTTTTTTCCAATGCAACAGTTTTATAAAATAGGAATTTATTTTTTAGTGGTTTTATTAGCAGGGCATTCTTTGTTATTAGAAGGAATAAAAGAGATTTTACATTTTCGCTTTGAAGAAGAAAGTTTAATGACAATTGCAGTTGTTGCTGCATTTGTTTTAGGAGAATTTCCAGAAAGTTGTATGGTGGTATTATTATTTTGCTTAGGAGAATTTTTGGAAGAAAAAACTGTAGAAAATTCCAATAAAACGATTCAAAATATGGTAGAAAAAAAGGTTAAAACGGTAAACAAATTAGAAGAAAATGGCAAGATTAGTATTGTAAAGGTAGAGGAAATACGAGTAGGGGAGAAGATTTTAATAAAACCAGGAGAAATGGTTCCACTAGATTGTAAAATAGTAAAAGGTACATCCCATCTTAATATGGCAAGTGTTACAGGGGAAAGTATGCCGGTTTTTGTACAAGAACAACAATCTATTTTGTCTGGCAGTATGAATTTGAATGGAAGTTTAACTTGTGAAGTAGAAAAGGACGAAAAGCATTCTATGGCAACACAAATTATGGATTTGGTTCAACAAGCAACTAACAATAAAGGAAAAACGGAAGCTTTTATTACAAAATTTTCTAAAATTTATACCCCTATTGTATTATGTATGGCCCTTATTGTTGCAACAGTCATTCCTATTTTATGGAAACAAGAATTTAAAATTTGGATTATGCGAGCATTGGTATTTTTAGTTGCAGCATGTCCTTGCAGTATTGTTATTTCGGTTCCTTTAGCATTTTTCTCATGTGTTGGGGCAATAGCAAAAAAGGTATGCTTGTAAAAGGAACAAAGCATATTGAAAATTTGGCAAAGGCAAAGCAAGTTGCTTTTGATAAAACAGGAACTATTACAACAGGAAAAATGAAAATAGAAGAATTTAATTCCGTTGGGAATTATACAAAAGAAGAACTTTTACAAGATGTATTCCTTTTAGAAAAAAATTCAAATCATCCCATTGCTATAGCGATTCAGCAAAAGGGGAAAGAGCAAAATATAGAAGGAAGCGGAGAAGTAGAACAATACGAAGAAATAGCAGGATATGGTATTAGGGGAAAAATAAATGGAAAACAAATTTTATTTGGAAACACAAAATGGTTAGAAAAAAATAAAATAAAGGAACTAGTAGAGAAATCTGCGAATTATATTATAATAAATGGAAAAATAGAAGGATATATAACTTTTCAAGAAGAAATTCGTAAAGATGCGCAAAATATAGTAGAAAAATTAAAACAAGTAGGAATAAAAGAAACGGTTATCTTAACAGGAGATACTTTAGAAAATGCTAATAAAATAGCACAAATTTTGGGAATTTCAAAAGTATTTGCTAGTTTACTTCCAAAACAAAAGTTAGAAAAAGTAAGAGAGTTAAAACAAAATGCAAAAATTCTTTTCGTAGGCGATGGGATTAACGATAGTCCTGTTTTAGCAGAAGCAGACTTTGGAATTGCCATGAAAGAAGCCGCAGACATAGCAGAAATAGCAGCAGATGGAATTTTATTAACGAATCATATAGGAATTCTTCCTTCTACGATTGCTATTGCGAAAAAAACGATGCGAATTGTGAAAGAAAATATTCTATTTTCTTTAGTTGCAAAAGTTTTTGTTTTAATTCTAGGTTTATTGGGAATTGCACCAGTGTGGTTAGCAGTAATAGCAGATACAGGGGTAAGTTTATTAACGGTATTGAATAGTATAAGAATTTTAGCATAGTTCCTAGAAAGAAATACAATAAAAACCTTGCGTAATGCTAGGTTTTTATTGTATAATACAGACATATTAGGAATAAAGCGAGAAAGTAAAAATGAAGTTTCATATCTTAGCTATTGTATGTATTGTGTTATTTTGTGTGGCTCTTTCACCAATTACTTTACAAAATGACACTTTTTATACCATTAAAATAGGAGAGCATATTTTAGAAAAGGGAATTGATTTTCAAGATCCTTTTTCTTGGCATGAAAATTTACCTTATACTTATCCTCATTGGGCTTATGATACAGGAATTTATCTTATCTACCATTTAGGAGAAATGACACCAATTGCAGATGGAGGCATGTTCTTTATTTATCTTTCTACCGTTATTTTAGCATGTCTTTTAGGAATATTGCTTTATGTAACTATTTATAAAATAAGCAAAAATCCTTTATTGTCTTTTTTTCTTGCTATGATTGCAATGTATTTATTAAAAGATTTTATAGCAGCACGTGCACAACTTGTTACTTTTAATTTATTTTTATTAGCAATTTTGTGTATAGAAAATTTTTTACAAACAAAGAAAAAAAGATATGCAATTAGTATTATTCTTATTTCTATTATTATTGCAAACGTGCACGTTGCAGTATGGCCATTTTTCTTTGTATTGTTCTTACCTTATTTAGCAGAATATATTATAGCCAGTATGTTAGATGCTAATCTTGTTTCTAAATTTATTTTATTTTATCACAAAGATAAAATAAGAGATTTGGAAAGAAAATTAGCAAAAGGAAAAAAAGAAGAAAAGAAAAAGCGTTTAGAAGAGCGCTTAGAGCAAGAAAAGAAGAATTTGCTTATAGCACAAGAAAAAGAAGAGAAGATTGTAGAAAAGGAAAAGCAAAAAAGAGAAAATCCATTTCGATTAAAAATTCAAAAAAGGAAAGCCGCAAAATGGTTAATTCTTATTATGTGCATTTGCGCCTTTACAGGGTTATGCACTCCCTTAAAAGACGCTCCCTATACGTATTTAATAAAAACAATGCAGGGAAATACAATGCAGAATATTAGTGAACATCAACCACTTACTTTATACAATGATAAAGAAACGATGATAGTTTTAACAATCGTACTTGCTATTTTAATTTTTACCGATATTAAAATAAAATTAGCAGACTTCTTTATGCTTACAGGGCTTATCTTTTTAAGTTTTATGTCCAGAAGGCAAACCTCTCTTTTGGTATTAATTGGTGTAGTTATTTTTGCTAAATGGATACAGTATTTTATTCAGAAATACGACCCAGAAGGGAACTTTAAGTGCATGAAACTTATGACTACTTTACTAGGAAAAATTTTCACTATTGCACTAGTTGTATTACTTTGTTTTGTCATGATAAAACCAAAAATAAAAGATAAATTTATTAATGAAAGCAAATATCCAGTAGCAGCTGCAACTTGGATATTAGAAAATTTAGACGTAGAAAATATAAGATTATATAATGAGTACAATTATGGTAGTTACTTGTTATTTAGAGGAATTCCAGTATTTATTGATTCTCGTGCGGATTTATATGCTCCTGAGTTTAATAAAACAAAAGAGCAAGAAGGAAGAGATATTTTCTCTGACTATATGAATATTTCTTCTATAGGAACTTATTATGAAACAAAATTTGAAAAATATGAGATTACACATGTAATCGTTGTAAATAATGCAAAATTGAATCTCTTTCTAACAAGAGATGAACATTATAAAGAATTATATAAAGACGACCATTTTGTAATTTATGAAAGAAATTCGTAAAGAAGCATCATAAAAGCAAGTTCTAAAAAATATTTAGAACTTGTTTTAACGTGAAGAAGGAGGAAAGTGTTACTTTGATAAAAACAATAATAGTAAGCAAAGAGGAAGAAGAAAGATTAGATAGTTACCTTGCTAAGCAAGAAGAAACTTTTTCGAGGAGTAGAATACAAAAGTTATTAGAAGAAAAGAAAATAACAGTAAACGGAAAAGTACCAAAAGCGTCTTATAAAGTACAAAAGGGAGATGAAATTCAAATACAAATAGAAGCACCGAAAGAAACAAAATTAACACCGCAAGAAATTCCTTTAGAAATTGTATACGAAGATGAGAATATGTTGGTTGTTAACAAACAAAAAGGTTTGGTTGTTCATCCAGGGTGTGGAAATTTAGAAGGAACTCTTGCTAATGCGGTTATGGCACATTGTAAGGGAAGCTTATCTGGAATAGGGGGAGAATTAAGACCAGGTATAGTACATAGATTAGATAAAGATACTTCAGGACTTCTTATGATTGCTAAAAATGATAAAACCCATATTGCTCTTTCTGAAAAAATTAAAAATAGAGAAATAAAAAAGACATATATTGCTTTAGTAAGAGGCATTATTTCAGAAAAGGAAGCTACTATTTGTATGCCAATTGGAAGAAGTACAACAGATAGAAAAAAGATGGCAGTAACAAAGAAAGGAAAAGAAGCCATTACACATTTCAAAGTGTTAAATCGCTATACTACAACGAAAGCAAGTTATACTTTATTAGAAGTAAAAATTGATACGGGAAGAACCCATCAAATTAGAGTGCATTTAGCAGAAATTGGACATCCGATAGTAGGAGATATGGTCTATTCAAATGGAAAAAATGAATTTGGAATAAAAGGGCAATGTCTTCATGCACAAAGACTAGAATTTATGCATCCTATAACCAAAAAAGAAATGAAATTAGAAGCAAAAGTACCAGAATATTTTCAAGAAATTCTAATGCAATTAGAAGAGAAAAAATAAAGGAAGGAAGAATATGGAAGAGTTAGAGCGTTTGCAAAAATATTTAGCTTCTTGTGGAGTTGCTTCTAGAAGAAAAGCAGAAGAATTTATTCTACAAGGTAAGGTAAAAGTAAATGGCAAGGTAATAACAGAGCTAGGAACCAAAATCAATCCAAAAAAAGATATAATAGAATGGGAAGGAAAAGAAGTTACACCAGAAGAACAGAAGGTATATGTTTTATTAAATAAGCCAATTGGCTATGTTACTACGGTAAAAGATCAATTTCATCGAAACACAGTAATAGATTTAGTAAAAAAAACAGGCGTTAAATTACTTCCAGTAGGAAGGCTAGATATGTATACTTCTGGTGCTTTGTTATTAACCAATGATGGAGATTTTATTTATCATGTAACACATCCAAAACACGAAGTAGAAAAAACATATACGGTTACCTTAAAAGGGAAGGTAACACAAGAAGAAGTAGAAAAATTAAAAAAGGGTGTGATCATTGACCAAACTTATACAACAAAGCCTGCAAAAGTTCGTATCTTAAAAATAGAAGAAGAAAAACAAATTTCACGCTTAGAAATTTGTATTCATGAGGGAAAAAATAGGCAAATTAGAAAAATGTGTGAAGCAATAGGAAAAAAAGTTTTAGCATTACACCGTGCTAAAATAGGTACTTTGGACGTAAAAAATTTAAAAATTGGACAATGGCGTTATCTAACACCAAAAGAAATCAAAAATTTTATGCAATAAAAGGCTATTTACAAAAAAAGGAATTATTTATATAATGAAAAAAACAAAAGAAAAGGGAGAGAAAAGTGGAATATAGAATTAAAGTAAAAGGTATTCAGCCAGAAGATTTCCATACTTTAGAAAGAAAAACGAAAGAAATTGCTACATTACAGGAAGGGCAAATTGTAGAAGGAGTGGTAACCGGGATAAAGCCCTATGGAGCCTTTGTTCAATTATCGGATGTGTTGTCTCGGGTTAGTCCATATTGAAGATATGTCAGTTGCAAGGATAAAATCCCCCTTTGAAAGACTAAAAATTGGACAAAAAGCAAAATTTATGGTAAAATTAATAGATAGAGAAAAGAATCGAATCCTTCTATCTTACAAAGAATTATTAGGTTCTTGGGAAGAAAATGTTAAAAAGTTTGAGGAAGGTTCTACGGTAACAGGAATAGCAAGGGAAACAGAAAAGTATAAGAATGGCATTTTTGTAGAACTAACCCCTAATTTAGTAGGTCTTGCAGAATATAAAGAAGGAATAGAATATGGACAAAATGTTAATGTTTATATTAAAAAAATTATACCAGAGAAGAAAAAGGTAAAATTGATTATTGTTTAAGATAATTATCTTAAAAAGGAGGAAATAGTATGGTAGAAGATAAGGAAATTAAAGCACAAGTATCACCATTTGCCATTCGTGAAGGGGAAATTAAGGTTTTTGATGGAAAAGATGGCTATGTATCTATGAATCAAATTATACATAAAATTAATATGGGACATATTAATGATATTCATTTTTCTATTATAGAACTAGTAAATGAATTTGAATTTATGACATCAAGACAAATTTTTCAATTATTACAATGGAAAGGAATAGATATTAAAACACAAGATAAATTAAACAATAAATTAGAACAATTAATAAAAACCAAAATATTAACAAGATATTATTTTAGTTCAGAAGAAGGAAAAGGAATTTACCGAATTTATTGCTTAGAAAAAATGGGAAAATACTTATTGAATTCTAGAGGAGTAGATTGCAAGTGGCAACCAACAGATAATACAAAACCAGTTGCAATGATTAAAAAAAGATTAGCAGGGAACCAAACGATAATTGCGTATTTAAGGAAAGTAAAGGCTTTTGATTCTTACCTACCAAAACCTGCGATTAATGCAAAGGTAACAGGAAAAGTATTTAAGGCAACAGGAGGTAGCGTAAAACTTACTAAAAATGGAAAGGCGTTACAATTTATTTTTGAAGTAGTGAGACGTGAAGAAGAATGGGAGAAAAAATTAGTAGAAAAAATGAGGTTATATCAAGATTTTTACCAAAATTTTGTGCCAGGCGATTCTAATTTTTCTTCTATGCCACAACTTATTTTTATTTGTGAAGATGAAAAACATATTGCAGAAACATTTAAGACGATTATGGTAAATCAAGTGCAAATACCACAAATTAAATTATATTTTTCCACAGATTTAAGACAAAATGAGGAGACATTAGCCAAAACATTAGTAGAATTTAAGCAAGATGAAGAAACGAAAAAATATAAAATGGCAGATGTAGAAGTAAAATTATTAGGAATTTAAATAATAAAAAAAAGAAAGTATCGATCGATACTTTCTTTTTTTATCCATTTGGATTTCCTTTTTTTAAGTCAAATACAATGCCGTCTTCATTATCAAATAAAAATTTTGTGTCCGTGTTGTCCATTTGAATTGGATCAATTTCTGCATCGTCTTTCTCAAATTCTGCTTCTTCTTTCCAATTTTTTAGCTTTTTCTTTTTTTGTTCTGGTTCTTCTGCAATACCATTTGTAAACTTTTCAAAGTCGTATTGCTTATCTGTATGTGGTTCTTTATATTTCGAGTCCATAAAGTCCATTTTTCCATCTACTACTTCAATAACACCTTTGTTATTTTTATACTTAAATAAACAAGATTTGAAAGTTGTAGATCTTACTTTGTCTGGTGCAAACTTTGGCTTCCAAGCCCATTCGATACCACTTAATTTAGGGTCATATTCTCCTTTTGCAGTATCGTAAGTATTACCAAATTTCCAATAACGAATATTACCAAATTCTTTTGACCACCATTCATTTTCTTCAATAGAATTGTTACCAAAAGCAAGTTTATTAATACAGTTTGATACAATCGTTTGTCTATATTTTTCACTTACTGCACCTAATTGTGCAAGGGTTTGAGAAGAAATCGTGGTTCCTACTTTATATTTTCGATACAAAGTAAAAATTGGCTCTGTCACTTTAGAAATAAATTCAGGAAATTCGTCAATATATAGGAAATGAGGAATTCTGGTAGACTCGTTTCCAGGTCTTCTTAAAACGGCATTTTGCATTAAAAGAATAAAGAATAAACCAAACGTTTTATGAACACTTGGACCTAAGTCCCCTCTTCTTGTACATAAAAGAACGACTTCTCCATTTTCTAATACCTTATCGTAATTAATGTTCTGATTTCTATTACAAATAATGTTTTTTACTCCTGGATAACGTAATAGTTTTTCAAAAATTGCAGAAGCATATTGCAAAGCTTTTTCTGTTTCTAATCTTCTGGGTGCATTAGCAAAAAAGTGTTTTTTGAAATATTGCAATTGCATTGCATATTCTTCTACTATTTCAGGCATTGCTTCTAATTTCTTACATAAATCTTCTACTGCATCCATATTTCGAAATAGTTTTAATACATCTTCTAAAGTTGGTAAGTAATCACGGTCTTTATAAATAATAGGATAAGAAGCTTTCAAAATAGTACAAGTATTTTCTAAAGCTTCAATCGCATCGTTTTCCAAATTAACTTTATCAATATTATCTAACGTACCTTGATACATTGCTTTTAACACGTAACTAAAAACGCCAGCGGCTTTTAACGGATTGTCATAAACAAAAGGGTTTAAGCCAATAGAATTTCTATCATTAGGGTCTACAATATGATAAGGAACGTGGAAATTTTCTGCTACTTCCATCATGTGAGAAATAGATTCATAATCTGGGGAAATAGAAGTAAGTCCTAAATTTTTATAAATATAATTTCCATTTGCTTCCCCTAAAATCATTTTTTTCATATAGGTTTTATATAAAGCTTCTTTTCCTTGCACTGGAATTAACATATTTAAAGAAAAATGAGAATTTAAATATTCGTTGTTAAATGGTGCGTTTAAGGTAGCAATACCAGTTTTTAAGGCAGTATATCCCATTTCTTTAGCCGTAGAATAAAAGAAATATTTTTTCTCAATATCTCTTGCTACCATTGGTTCAAAAACAAGAGAAGTTTTTCCTGTTCCAGAAGGTCCTACTACTAAGAATTGATTAAAACGACTTTGTTCAGGAATAATTTCTTTATTCCCAGTTTCCTTGTTCATACAAACAAACATTTCACAAGAATAAGCACCTGTACCATCGGTTACATTGGTTAATTTAATTCCACCATAATCCCAAATAGATTCTTGTAATAAACGTGTATCGTATACCTTTTTATATAAGAATTTAAATACTAAAGGGGTTGTAGTTAATGGCAAATAAACGGCAATGGCAGATAAAGCAGGTCTGAATAACTCAGAAAATTCAGTAGCAAGTGTAGAATAACCAGGAAGCGATAATAAACCGAACCATACTAACTGATTTACCCATTGCACTACCATGGACATAGCAATAGTATATAAGCAAATAACATATAAATTAAATAAAGTAGATTTCATTTTGTTGGAACTTGCAAATTTTGAAGCAAACCCAAAAAGAAAAGCAAATACAGGGCAAGCAAGAGCAAAGGTGTATAACAAAGGACCCCAATAAGATACACTGACACCTGTAAAAATTAAAAATAAAACTTCTACAATTCTATCTATCATAAAGTATATAGAAAGAAGAGTTAATATATAAGTAACAAAAGTATTTCGATCTGTTTTTAGAAATTTTAAGAATTTATCTATATACTTCAAATTTTTCACCACTTTCCAAATTAAAATATTCCACTTCTATTATCTTACAAAATGCGCAAAAAATCAAGTCTTTTCAAGAAATTTGTTTAGAATTTTAAGATTCTAAGTTTTTGGTTTAGCAGAAAAATAGGGCAAGGGAAATATTATAAAAAAATACTTGAATATTCTTCTGTTTATGAATATAATTTGTAATAAGATAAAACGAACAAGGAGATAAAAGACCATGTTAAATTTTCAAAAGAGACAAGGAAAAAAAGTAAAAGGAGAAAGTTTTATGCAAGGAGTTATGGCACTTATGTTTTCCCAAGTGCTTATTAAACTTCTTGGCTTAGTTTATAAATGGTATTTGACCAATCGAGAAGGTTTTGGAGATGAGGGCAATGCAATTTATAGTGCTGGTTTTTCCATTTATGCGTTGCTTTTAACAATTTCTTCAACAGGAGTACCAAACGCTGTAGCAAGGTTAGTATCCCAACATACAGCAAAAGGGGACTATAGAGGAGCACATAGAGTATTTAAAATAGCTTTTGGGACGTTTGCTATTATTGGCTTAATTGGTACATTATTGCTATTTTTTGGTGCACACTATATTGCAAATACTTGGCTTGCTATACCCGAAGCAGAATTAACCCTAGTAGCTTTATCTCCTGCTATTTTCTTTGTCGCAATTATTAGTGTATTTCGTGGGTATTTCAATGGTAGAGAAAATATGAAGGCAACAGCAAATTCCCAAACAATAGAGCAATTATTTAAAACGGTATTTACTATTTTAGTAGTGGAAATCGTTGCTATTTGTTCAGGAGTAAATACTTTATTAATGGCAGCAGGGGCAAATTTAGCTACTACTTTAGCAACCATAACAAGCTTTTTCTATTTATATTTATTCTATAAAACAAGAAGAGAAGATTTAGCCAAAGAAATTGTTTCTTCTAAAAATTATGAAACAAAAAATATTTGGAAAACAGTAAAAAATATTTTATCGGTATCGGTTCCGATGTCTTTAAGTGCAATTTTAACATCAATTAATCGAAATATTGACTCAACCACCGTAAAAAGAGGCTTAGAAACATTTTTAACCAAAGAAGAAGCGTTAAAACAATATGGAATTTTAAGTGGAAAAGTAGATACCCTAACTACTTTACCATTATCTTTTAATATTGCTTTTGCTACTGCCTTGGTACCAGCTATTACAAAAGCAAAGGAACAAAAGGACGAAAAAACGGCAACAAAAAGAGTTTCTTTTTCTTTATTGGTTACTATGTTAATTGGACTTCCTTGTATGGTAGGAATGATTCTTTTTGCGCAACCAATTTTAAATTTATTATTTCCCAATGCACCAGAAGGAGAATTTATTTTTCAAGTAAGCTCTCTTGCTATTATTTTTACTGTATTAGAACAAACTGTAAATGGGGCCTTGCAAGGACTTGGTAAAATAAAAACACCAGCTGTAGCTTTGTTAATAGGCGTAGCGGTAAAATTGGTATTGAATTTAATTTTAGTGCCAATTCCTCAAATTGGAGCAGCAGGGGCAGCATTTGCAACGGTAGCTTGTCATGCAATAGCCTTTTTCATTGGCTTTAATGTATTAAGAGCGAATATGAAATTAGATTTAAGTTTTTCCAAATTTATAACGAAACCTACTTTAGCCACTATTGCTATGGGAATTTGTTCTTATGCTACTTATTTTGTGCTTGGTGGTATAAATGCAGGTAAATTGGCAACAATAATCGCAATAGCAGTTGCTATTCTTATTTACATGTTAGCTGTTATAGTATTAAAAATATTTACAAAAGAAGAAATTTTTATGATTCCATACGGACAAAAGTTATACAAATTATTAGAAAAGTTGGGCATCTACAAAGAGGCCTAAAAGCTAGTAAAATAGCCACTTTTCTTATAAAAGAAACACAAAACCATACAGCGGTAAAGGTTTGCAAGAAAGAAAAAGTAAAAAAAAAGAAGGATTTTGAAAAACATTGGCGAATAATGTTAGTAGTAGATAAAAACGAAATCTACATATGTTCTTATAGGAGGTAATTTAAATGAACAAATCTGATTTAATCGCAGCTATCGCAGCTAAAACAGGAGACACTAAGAAAGGTGCAGAAGCAGCATTAAACGCTTTCGTTGACGCTGTAACAGAAACATTAGTAAAAGGAGACAAAGTTCAACTTGTTGGATTTGGTTCTTTCGAAGTAAGAAAAAGAGCAGCTAGAAAAGGAAGAAACCCACAAACGAAAGAAGAAATTAAAATACCAGCATCTAAAGCTCCAGTTTTCAAAGCAGGAAAAGCTTTAAAAGATTTAGTAAATAAAAAATAAAAATGATTTCAATATAATAATACGAATTCATAGAAAGAACAAGAGGAAAGCTCTTGTTCTTTTTTCCTGTTTTTGGGGATGTTTTTGGGGACGGAGGAAAAAAACAGGAAAAAAGAATCAAAGAAAAATTTTTCTTTGATTCTTTTATTGCATGCAATTTGATGAAAATTTTTAGTTACCGATAAATACAATCATTAAAGTAAGAAGCAAAAGTAACAGAAAGTATAACACAACTGTAATGATAAATCTTGCTATCCGTAAAGAAGTATTATTATGCGCAGTAGAAACACAAAGGTCTTCTTGTTCATCTAAAAAAAGAGTTTGAATGCTTCTTTTGGTTTCTGTTTGTACAGAAACGACTTTTCCATTTTCCATTTTTACATAAATGTCACAATCTTTAATGAAAGTAAAGTGCCCTTTAGCAAATTCATATAAGAGTGCGTTTAGTACTTCCATTTTTGACAAAGTGTTTTCATCGTCTTTATTTACTTTTAGCCATTTGTTAGAGAAAAAGTAAGAAAGTACGTAGGAAAAAATAAAAAGGCACACGCTAAAAATAATTCCATAAATCATAAAGCAACCTCCTTTGCACTATAGTGCGATGTCATTTTGCATAATTTTGTGTACTTATAATATCATAATTAACATAAAAAATCAATAGTTCTACTGGAATAATGCAGTAATTCTTGCATATAAATAAAATAATATGAGGTGTGAAAACATTGATTTTAAAAGTAATTAAAATGAAGAAATACATTTTAATAGGGCTTGCATTTTTCTTTGTACTAAGCGCTATTCTTTGTAGTATTATTACCTCTATTGTTTTAGCAAAAGAGGAGGAAACACAACAAAATAAAAAGTCCTATATTAAGTGGGTAGATTATAATGTTCCCTTAGAACTCATGGAAAAAACGGCGAAATTCGATATTAATTCTCATACAAAAGCAGAAGAAGTGAAACTAAATTGGATTGCATTACTAGCCTATTTGGCTAGTAAATACGGAGGAAATTTTGCTTCTTTTCAACAAAAAGATTTAGATAGTGTAGTAGAAAAATTAAAAGAGGGAAATACCATGGAAGAGCTAAAAAAAGAAAACAAATTATATTCTTATTATTTAGAAGCTTATACAGCTATTTTAGACCAATTTATAGGAAATTATAAAATAGAAAAATTGCAAGAAGATGGAACAAAAATTTATGAAGAAAAATACGGCATAAAAGCTTTTTTGCCAATTGCAAAAAATTATGCTTTTAGTCATTACAACGATTTTGGAAATAGTAGATCTTATGGTTATAAAAGAGTTCATTTAGGAAATGATTTAATGGGTTCAATAGGAACGCCTATTATAGCAGTAGAATCTGGTGTTGTTGAGGCTTGTGGCTGGAATCAGTATGGTGGTTGGCGTATAGGAATTCGAAGTTTTGATAAGAAGAGATATTATTATTATGCGCACTTAAGAAAAAATCACCCTTATGCCAAAGATATGCAAGAAGGAAAAGTGGTGCAAGCGGGCGATGTTATTGGTTATTTGGGAATGACAGGCTATAGTGTAAAAGAAAATGTAAATAATATTAATGTTCCACATTTACATTTTGGAATGCAACTCATTTTTGATGAATCACAAAAAGAAGGAACCAATCAAATTTGGATTGATGTGTACGAAATTATTAATTTCTTAAAGAAAAACAAATCGGAAGTTTATAAAGCATACGAAGATACAAAAGATTATGAAAGAAAGTATCAAATAGTAGATCCAATTGTAGAAAAAGAAAAAAACTCATAGAAAAATCTATGAGTTTTTAGAAGATAACTTCCACATTTTCTAAAACAATAACAGGAACTTCTATAATTCCATTATCTTTGGCAAACATCAGAGCGTTGAAACCATCTAATAAAAAGTTTTTATGGTCTAAAATAAGTGGTTTCTGAAAATGTTGGTATTCCTTATAGTAGTTCTTTATTTTTTTGTATTTTTTTCCTTTGTAACTACCATTTAAAGAAATATTTACAATAATATGATTAATTTCTTTTTCTTCTACCCAATCCTTAATAAAGGAAAAACCATACCAACGGTGCAAAAAATGGGCAATTTGTTGAAAGTCGCTAAGAAATTGTTTTTTTTCGCCTCTAGTAGGTAAACTTAAATAATTGTCATAGAAAGGTTTTAACATGTTCGTTTTTTCAAGGTTACAATTTTTACAAGCAGGAAATAAATTGTTAGGAATTGTAGGACCACCAAAGTTTTGAGGAATAAAATGGTCTAAAGTAATTTTTTCTTTTGGAAAAGTCTTAGAACAATAAGAACATCTTTCATTTCCTTTCATATAATAGGTTAAAGCATACATGCAATCGTGAAAATTCATAGGAAATTGCAATTTTAAGATACCATTTTCTACTTTCATCACATCGTTTATAAGGATAGTTTCATTAGGTAAATGTTGCGGTAAATCAATATTCATTGCATATACCTCCTATCTTTTTTCTTCATTATACAACAGGAAAAATAGAGAGTCAACTATCTTTCTCTTCATAAAATTTTCCTTGCCATAAATTTTCTTCTTTTAATTTTTGATTTAAGGAATTGAGTATCCATTTTTTATGTATATTCCAAGAAGGGGCCAACAAAAGATTTCTTGGTGCATCCCCAGAAATACGATGAATAATAAAATTAGGGTTTAAATGTGTTAAAATATAAACTAAACTTTCTAAATAATTTTCTAAAGATAAAGGTTCATATTCTCCTTTTTGGTACATAACACCTAAAACGGTATTTTTTAGCACATAAGTGGAATGGATTTTTATGCCCTGTAAAGGGTGTGAATTAATAAAATGGACCGTATTTTTTATATCTTGCTTTGTTTCAGAGGGAAGACCAACCATAATATGGGCTACTACATCAATTCCATGTTTCTGTAAAAGAAAAACGGATTTTGTAAATTGAGCGCTAGTATAGCAACGGTTTATTTTTTTGCCAATTTCATCATTACTTGTTTGTAGACCGAGTTCTACGCAGACATAATACTTTTTTGTATAACTTTCTAATAGTTTTGCAATCTCTTCTGTAATGCAATCAGGTCTTGTTCCTATAGAAATTCCCACAATTCTGTCATCTATTAAAGCAGAATCATATTTTTTCTTTAAGTTTTCTATACTATCATAAGTATTCGTAAAATTTTGAAAATAGACAATAAATTTATTTGCCCTTTGTGCACGATAACTTGAGAAATAATGTTTTACTTGTTCTGTAATATTAGAACTAGGGGTTATAAGTTCTCCAGAACCTTTTTGACTACAATAAATACAGCCACCATAAGATAAAGTACCATCGCGGTTTGGACATGAAAAACCACCATCTACACAAATTTTTAAAGTGCGTTCTCCAAATTTTTCTATATAAAATTCATTTAAATGATTATATCTTTGTTTTATCATAAAAATATTATACTAGAAAAAGGAAAAAAAGCAATGAAAAAATAAATAGCATTCCAAAAAAAATAGCATAAAATAAAGAAGGAGGGATAAAAATGCCAAAAATTTATTTAAGTCCAAGTTTTCAAGAACAAAATATAGGAGTAGGAAATTATGGAACAGAAGAAGCAAGATGTAATCAAATTGCAGATGTAGTAGAAAGGGAGTTAAAGAAAAATAAGAATTTTGAAGTAATTAGAAATAAACCTACCATGAGTTTAGAAGAAGTGATAAAAGATAGTAATAATAGTAATGCAGATGTTCACTTTTCGATTCATACAAATGCTGGAGAAAGTTCTGCAAGGGGATGTGAAATATATGCTATTGCGCCCAATACGCAAGCAGATAAGTTAGCACAAATAGTATACCAGAAATTATCTGCTATTACACCAACTAAAGATAGGGGAGTAAAATATAATAGTTTAGCAGAAACGAAACAAACAAAGGCAATAGCTGTTTTAATAGAGATAGGCTTTCATAGCAACAACGAGGATGCCAAATGGATAATAGAGAATACAGAGTTCATTGGAAAAGAATTAGCAAAATCTCTATATGAGTATTTTTCTATAGAATATAAAGAAACAATGGAAGAAAGCTCAGAAAGTGTAATAAAACCGTCTGAAAAAAACACAGAACAAATAGCAAAGGAAGTTATTGCTGGCAAATATGGAAATGGCGAGCAAAGAAAAGAAGCATTAGGTTCTTTATATAAGGAAGTACAAGCAAAAGTAAATGAAATTTTATTAGGAAAGAAAACGGATAAGAGATCAAATGAAGAAATTGCACAAGAAATAATAGAAGGAAAATGGGGAAACAATCCGGAAAGAAAACAAAAATTACTTGCAGAAGGTTATGATTATTCTGCAATTCAAGAGATTGTAAATCAAAAATTAAAATAAAATTATAACAAAAGATTGAATATATAAACCCATGGAATTTTTTAGAAAATTTCCATGGGTTTTGACAGTTTTTCGTTTAATGTCTATCCTAATAAAAAAATGTTGCATTGCAATAATTATAAAGGTACATGCTATAATTAGTATTATAGGCTTAAATACTTTACGGTAATGTCTTTTTATAAAATTTACAATGAAATACACTGTGAAACTAGTCAGTATAAGAACAAATATCACAGTGAAAATATTCCTTCTAATCCTAATTTTTTAACTAAATTATACGCTTCTTGGGCATTCTTTCTGCTTCTTTCTTGCATTCTTAATATAATAAAAGATTCTAGATAATACAAGAACTTTTCATAAACATTAGATGCAGTCGGCATGAATATTTTGAAATGAATAAAAAGACCAAACGACAACGAAAAGATTACGGATAGTACAATGCATCCAGCAGTTGCTAATTTTGTCTATTCATTTTTTACCCTCCATTAGTTAATGCTATGGTTATATTTAAAGCTCTAAGATACTGTCAAACTTAAAATATAAGAAATTTACATAATAAACCACAACGTATTTATTTAGTTTTTTCAACAACGGTATTAAATATATTCTTTTGTTTTGTCGAAACTAAACATAAATTATCTATTGTATGATTAGATAATTTGCCCTCTGCTAGGCGTCCACAGCATCTTTTCAAAACAAAGTTTTGAAAGTGTCATATAGGTTACATATTTTCGTAAGAAAGCAATATAGTAAATTTCTTCGGTCACTTGATTATTAACTGTAAAAAAAATAAAATTGGCAAAAATAATACAAATTTTTAGTGCTCTTAACTAATGCATTTTCCCCTATGAGTTTTTACCAATGGTACAAAACTCGGTAGGATAATGTGATATATACTGAAAATAACATAAAAAAATACCATCCTTTTCAGAATGATATTTTTATATTCTGTTCTATTAGTTTGAACAGATACGTGTCTGGTGCAGATGGCCTTTTTTATTTTGCCATCTTTTCCCTTAACACCAGTTGATTTCAAATTTCTTATTTCTGTCCCGACATTGTCGGGAATATATTTTCTATCAAATTATTTGTTATTATCTTATTCTATTATCTCATTATTTTCAAGTAATTTTTCATACTTTTTATTCATCTTGTCCATATATTCTGTATATTTATACATCTGA
>CANRFE010000010.1 GCA_947629805.1 uncultured Clostridia bacterium
CAAAAATTCCAAGGGATGCTTCTTCAAATGAATTTTCTTTTAAGTACGACTCTATAATTGGTTTTACAACATTAATAGGAACTGCAAAACCAATTCCTTCTGCTGAAGTTATTTTCACCGATGTTATTCCGATGACATGTCCATCTAAATTTATTAATGGTCCTCCACTATTCCCTGGGTTAATAGTAGCATCTGTTTGAATTAAGTCTTCCATATACGTACTTGTCTCTTTTTCATCAATTCTTACCGTACGGTCTAACGCACTAATAATTCCAGCTGTTACCGTTCTTTGAAATTCATACCCAATTGGATTTCCAATGGCATATACCGCTTCTCCTATTCGAATATTACTGGAATCTCCCAAAGTTGCATAAGGTAAATTTTTAACGTTAATTTTGCAAATAGATAAATCTAAATTAGAATCCGACCATACTACATTGGCACTATAATTTCTTCCATTTTCTAACGTCACATAACAATTGCTATATTTTCCTCCTGTTACATGTTCATTCGATAAAATATAGCCATTTTCTGATACAATAACTCCTGTGCCTAAACCTAATTGTGTGGTCCCATCTTGCAAAAAGATAGTGTTTCCTGTATTTTTTATTTTTGAAATTCCTACTACGGAAGAGGTTACTTTCTCTATAATTTCTACTATTTGCGTTCCTTGTTCTTTCATTACTTCTACACTTTTTATGGTTTTCTGTGCTTCTGCCCCTTGTGTTTCGTATGTATTAATTTGAATTCCTTCATAAATTTTATAACAAAAAATACTTGTAATAGAAGTTAATACTATAATCACAAAAATTAACCCGGCATTTTTTAATCTTTGTTTTCCTGCTTTTTTATAATGAACCATTTTTTCCTTCCTTTCTTAAGAATGAAATATATTAATTTTATTTTTTCCATTTTTCTTCGTTTTAACCTTTTTTTGTAAAAAAAATAAAACTTAGCTATTTATAAAATAACTAAGTTTTATAAAAAACTCCTACTTTTTAGGATTGTACTGGTAAAATAATATGGAAGGTAGTTCCTTCTCCTTTTTGCGTTTCATAAGTAATATTTCCATTAAAGTGTGCGCGAATAGTAGAATAAGACATAAATAAACCAAGTCCTGTACCATTTTTTCCTTTTGTTGTAACCATTTCTTTAAATAGTTTTCCTTCTACTTCTTTTGGTAGTCCTCCTGCATAGTCTTTAATAGAAATTGTTATATTTTCCCCCTCTTTTGATACAATTAAATCAATTTTCTCATTCGTTTTTCCACTATATGCTTGAATGGAATTAGAAATCATATTGTTTACTACTTGTACTAAACTATTAATGTTTCCTTTTAAGGTAATATTAGGATCTATTTCCATTTTTATATTCATATTTATCAATGCATTTTTAAGTTCATGTCGCATTAAAATATCTACACGTTTTACTAATTCATCCATACTAAAGGAAACTGCTTGCTCTTCTGATAAAGTAACTGCTTGTCCTTTTACTGCTGTAATAACATCAGACATATATTCTGTATAATCTTTAATTTTTGTAATCCAACCTCTCATGTCGTTTGCAATTTCATGGTGGTCTTCTATCGTAACTTCTGGATCTCCAATAGATGTTTCATATTCTTTTGTTAAATCCGATAAACCTTCTGTAGCACCAGCAATAGACATGATAGGTGTTTTTAAGTTGTGTGCAATACCACCAATTAACTGTCCAAGAGAAGCTAAACGCTCTTTTTCCATTAGCAAGTCTTGATTGTCTTTAATGGTTTGCACGTCCTCGATATGTTGCGTGACATCTTTAAATAAGATTAAAGTTCCTAAATAGTTTTTCTTAGAAGAAATGTTGCTTATTTCTATACTAAAATATTTTTTTCCTATTTTGAATTCTTTATCAAAGTATAGAATTTCAGAAGTTGTTTTCGCTTTCTTAATCGCATTTTCAACATTGGTTAAATTCTCTTCTAATTTAATATCTTCTTTCAATAATTCTATAATATTTGTATTTCTTACTTTATTGGAAGATAATTTGAAAGTATCTGTAAAGGTTTTATTAAAATCTGTAATATTATTGTTTTCGTTTATAACCACGAAGCTATCCGACATCCTATCTACAATATTTTGCATTGCAATTGGTGAGATGCTAATAAATTTGAATTTGAATATAGCAATGGCAAAACAAAATGCTAAAAATGAGAAAGATATTGGAGTCATATACATTGTCATTTTTATTATTCCAAACGCACCTAAAATATTTACTAACAATGGAATACTAGTACCAAGTATTATTAACAAAGATTGCTTTGAAAAAAAGCCCGAATTTTTTATAGAATATTTTATAAAGTAAAAAATTCCAATTCCATATAGTGTATATGTATATAAAGAGTAAATATTATAATAACTTCCTGTCACTACTTCATTCATATTAATGGAATAATGTTGAAAATATAAATGATGATATTCATTTGTAAAGCCCATTATAATGGATGTTATTGGAATAAGTAACAATAATAAAATTTGATATAATTTTATATTTATTTTCGTTTTTGCAAATACCATACTTAAAGCTAAAAAAGCAACCGGGGAAAAACATACCCCAAAACCAGCAAACTTTTCCCAAAAGAATGGGTCTATATCTGTATTTTGAAATACGATTTGTAAAATTGAACAAAAAGTCCAAACAAACAAGCAAAGAAGAAAGTAATTAAATATAATTTTTAATTGACTCCTCTTTTGTTTTCGTAAAAACAAGGCTAAAGACAAGATTAATATTTCCGAAATAACCATTAATATTAATGAACCTACGTGCTCCATAAAATTTTCCTCCTAAATCAATTTTATATTCTTAAAATATTGAATATATTTTTCTATATAAGCATTATCTATTTTTGACCAATTAAAGTCAATAGTATATAAAAAACTTCTAGAAAATTCAGATAAAATGTTAATATTAGAAGATATTTCAAAATTATTGTCTGAATTTAATTCATTAATAATACCTGCTAAAATATCTTTTTTGTTCTCATCCATTAAAGTATCTTTGATTCTATTATGAAATTCTTCCTCCTGAACAATTTTTAAATTGATATTTTCTTTTTTTAATGTTTCTACAAATTGTCGCATGGTTATAAAATCCTTGTTGAAAAGATGGAATACACTAAAATCTGGCACATAATTTTGCATAATAGAAATAATAGCCAGTCCGCATAAATCAACAGGTGTAAATTCTAATTTTGCATTTAATAAAGATTTTGGCATCATCCCTAATTTTACAAAAGATTGGATTCTACCTATAAAAGCATTTTCTTTTGGATTGATTTGAAATTTTCCATCCACATATCGATTGGTAATATTTCCAAGTCTTAAGATTTGTGCTTTTAAGCCTTTTGCTATATGTTCTAAAAGGATTCTTTCGGCTTCGAATTTACTCTTTATATAGACATTTTCTAAATTTTGTCCTATATACAAATTTTTTTCTGAGAAATTCATTTTCTCCTTTTTATCTATTTGTCCACTAACGCTAATAGAAGAAATTTGTATTAATCTTTTCTTGTAACTTTCACAAAATGCAATGGCCTTTTTGGTTAACCCAATATTGATATCTTCAAAATTCTTAAAATTACCATAGTGTTTAACATTTGCACTGGAGTTAATTACAATAGAAATATGCTCTACTATATCTTCGTATAGTTGCATATTTAAACCAAAATTTTCTTTTGTAATATCTCCTTTCAAAATAATGATTCTGTCATCTACAAATTTGTCTAATGTATTCTGAAAATAAAAATGTAAGGCGTCTAAAAACCTAGTTCTAGCTGACAGCTTATTTTTGTCTCGAACAATACAATAAATTTTTCCATTATCTTTTTGAAGGAATTGATATAAAATATGCATTCCTACAAATCCATTTGAACCTAATAAAAGAACATTATTCGTTTTATTTGTTATCAATTTTTTCCTATATTTAATGTCATTTTTTTCTAATATTTTATTAATCGCATTATAATTATAAAAATCTACTTGTTCCGTAGTAGTACTGTTATGTGCTTCTGATAATTCTTTTACCGTTGGATATTTAAAAATATCCGCATATTCTATATTAACCTTATGAGATAATAGTTCTACCTTAAATTTGATAGCAAGTAAGGAGTCCGCGCCTAATTCAAAAATATCATCTGTAATACCAACTTTTGTATTTAATAACTTTTCCCAAGTTTCACAGAATAATTTTTGTATTTCATTTTCTGGTGCTACATAATTTGCTGTTGCAACATTTGTAATTTTATATTCTTTTAATACTTTCAAATCTATTTTGCCATTTTTGGTAATAGGCATATTGTCTAATTGTACCATATATTTTGGCACCATATATAAAGGCAAATGTTTTGCTAACTCTGTCCTTACAAAAGAAGTATCTATCTTTTTTATTGCTGTGAAGAAGGCAACTAAATACGAATTTTGGTTAGGTTCTTCTTTGTATATTACAGCACAATTTTTAATATTTTCTATCTTTAAGAATTGTTTTTCAATTTCTGATAATTCAATTCTTAAGCCTCTTAATTTTACTTGAAAATCTTTTCTACCAATATATTCTATTTCGCCATTTGCATTATATTTTCTTATATAATAACCCTTTTTGAAATGGATTTTTTACAAATACTTTTTCTGTTGCAGGAAGATTATTAATATAACCTTTTGAAATTCCATCCCCACTAACACATATTTCTCCTTCTACGCCGATAGGGCATAAATTTCTATCTTGGTTAAGTATGTAAATATTTGTATTACATATTGGTTTTCCAATATTAATATCACAAGAATTTATTAATTTGCATGCACAACAAGCAGAAAATTCGCTAGGTCCATAACCATTATAAAGCATAGCATTCGTATATGCGCATAATTTATTATACAAACTTTCAGTAAAAACTTCTCCCCCTAATTGAATTATTTTTAACTTTTTTAAACATTTTCTTGTATCTTCGTTCATTAATAATAATTCCATTCTTGAAGGTGTCGTCAAGATAAAATCTACATCATATTTTTCTATTAAGTTACTAATAGATGTTGGTATTTTTTGCTCTTTCGAATTAGACAATATAATAGTTTTTCCGGATAATAAAGGTACATAAGTTTCTACAATAAACATATCAAAGGAAACTGTACTTATACTAATAAAGTTTTTACAAATATCTGTATGCATACATAATTTATGACCTAAAACTAAATTTACAATTCCTTGATTTCTTAATTCCACTCCCTTTGGTCTACCTGTTGAACCTGATGTATAGATAATACAAAAGGTATCTTCTTTATTATAATTTAGATTTAAATTACTTTTCTTATAACGATTAAAATCTAATTTATCCACAAATAACTTTCTATCAAAAGCAATATTTTGAATATCACTTGCCGTAATTAATAAAGTAGATTTTGCATTATCTAACATATATTGTATTCTATCTTCTGGTAAGTTTATATCGATTAGCATATAGGCTAAATCTGCTTTTAAAACAGCTAACATAGAAATAATAGTTTCCAAAGAACGATTTAGCATAATACCTACAATATCCTGCTTTTTTACTCCATTTTCTAGGAAACAATGTGCCATTTGATTTGCTTTTTCGTTTAATTCTTTGTACGTCAATTTTTTTTCTTCAAAAAAGACAGCAATTCCATTTGGATTTTTTTCAACTTGTTCTTCAAATAATTGAATAACTGTTTTATCTTCTGGATAATCTGCTTTTGTATTATTAAATTCATTGCATATTTGCTCTTTTTCTTCTTGGGAAAGCATATCGATATCCGCTATTTTGATATCGTTTTCTTTTATAATTGTTTGTAATATATGGAAATAGTGTTTTGCTAGTCTCGTTATAAATTCCTTATGAAATAGTTTGGTGCAATATTCGAAACGAAAACTTAATCCACCTTTTTCTGGTATTACTTCTAACGATAAGTCAAATTTTGCAATATTGGTTTTTGGTGTATAGAGTTTTGCTTCTGTTCCACCAAAATCGATATTCCCATTGCCATTGTTTTGATAAATAAACATGGTATCAAAAAGTGGATTCCTACTAGTATCTCTCTTGCTTTCTAGTGCATTTACTAATGCATCAAAAGGATATGTTTCAAAGGCATTCAAACAATTTTCTTTTACTTCTTTTGCAAAGTCTTTGAAAGAAAGAGAAGAATCTATTTGCTTTCTTAGTGCAAGGGAATTAACAAACATACCAATTAGATTGGTTAATTGAACATTATCTCGCCCTATAATAGGAGATCCCACCACGATATCCTTTTGTCCTGTGTATTTATACAGAAGAATATAATATACACTAAATAGTAGCATATAGGGTGTAATTTCCAGTTTCTTTGCTACTTCTTCTAATTCTGCTGTTACGTTCTGATCTATTTGTAAGAAAACATTATCTCCTTCAAAGCTTTGTACACTTGGTCTTTTATAATTGGTAGGCATATTTAATATTGGTATTTCATCCTTGAATTGATTTACCCAAAATTCTTTGTCTGTATTAAATTCTTCCGAATTTATTTTCTTATTTTCCCATACTGCAAAATCTTTATAACTAATTGTAAGTTCTGGTAAATTATTTTCTTTCTTATATAGTTTGCATAATTCTTCCATTAAAATAGAAAGAGATGCTCCATCACTTATAATATGATGCATATTTAATAATAAGAAAGATTTTCCATTCTTAGTATGAATTAATTTTGCTTTAAATAATGGTGCTTCATTTAAGTGAAATGGTGTTACAAAATCTTCAAACAATTTATCAATATTATGCGTATTAACCTCTTCAAATTCTAATTTAAAATCTACCTTATCTAATATTTTTTGTACAATATTTCCCTCTACTATTTCAAAATAGGTACGTAAAGATTCGTGTCTATTCACAATGGTCTGAAAACATTGTTCTAGTTTTTCTTTTTCTAGTACTGTATCGAAAATAATTCCCCCTGCAATATTGTACACTAAAGATTTATCTCCATCTAAACTAGAAGCATAGTACATTCTTTTTTGAGCAGAAGATACCGGATAGTATTCTTTTTTTTCTGCTTTTGGTATGATAATTTGATTGGTATTAGATAAGGAATCTATTAATTTTGCTAATTTTTTGATACTAGCATTTTCAAAAATATCTTTGACTAATATATCCACACGAAAAGTATTATAAATTTCTGTTACTAATTTTATAGCAGATAAAGAGTCTAAACCTAAATCAAATAAATCCTCTTGTATATTGATGTTTTCCATATTCCATAATTTACAAAGCATCTGCATTAATGATTTTTCTGTTTCACTATAGTTTGTTTTGGTACTATTAGTAGAGGTAGATAACACTATTTCTGGTAATTTGTTTTTATCTATTTTCCCGTTTAGTGTTAAAGGAAAAGATTCTATAGGAACAATATGGGAAGGTATCATATAATAAGGTAAGTTATTGGATAAATTTTCGTATATATCTTCCACTTTAATATTTTCACTTGTTGTAACATAAGAACAAATACACTCTATATTATTTACTTTTTTTATCAGGGTATATGCATTCGTAATGGCATTTATCTTTTTTAAGGTATTATTTATTTCGTTTAATTCAATTCTGTGCCCTTTGAATTTAATTTGCGAGTCGTTTCTACCAAGAAATGCTAAAGTTCCGTTTTGTGTCCAGTATGCTAAGTCTCCCGTTTTATAGATTACGGTTGGACTTATTTTTTTGTTATGAATAAAAGCTTTATTGGTTAATTCTGTATTGTTCAAATATCCTTTACTTACATTATCCCCACTAACACATAATTCGCCTATAGCACCCATTGGCAAAAGATGATTATTTTTATCTAAAATAAAGATGCTACTATTAGAAATAGGATAACCTATTGGCACATTCTTATTATAATTGTCCGAATATTGATATTTATAAAATGTTGTACAAATTGTTGTTTCCGTAGGTCCATATCCATTTATAATTTCCATATTAGGAGAAATTTTTAAAAATTTATTTAAAGTTGCATTTTTTATTGCTTCTACTCCTACCAATAATCTATGAATATCTACGGTGAATTGTTTTGAAATAATAAAATCCGCAACATCATTTAATATACTAGGTGGAATATAAAGGAAAGTTATTTTCCTTTTCTTTAATATATCGCATAAAAGAGGAATACTGGTTAAGGTATTCTCTGGATACAATACTAATGTAGCACCAAATGCCAAAGGGGTAAAAATTTCACATACACTTACATCAAATGAAATATTGGTTAAAGATAAACAACTATCTTGATTTCCAAATTTATGGTTAAAGCAATGGTTAAAACTAAATAAGAAGTTTACTAGGTTTTGATGAGTAACCATAACTCCTTTTGGATTTCCAGTTGAACCTGAAGTATAAATAACGTAAGCTAGACTGTCCCCTGTAATAGGAGTTTCTATATTACTTTTCTTATAGTTTGAAAAATTCATTTTGTTAAATTGAAGTGTTTTTGTAAAATCCATAAGATAATTTGTGTCTGTTATGAAGACACTTGATTTACTATTTTCCACAATATACTGAATTCTATTAAAAGGATAGCTTGGGTTAATTGGTAAATAGGCAGCACCACATTTTAATGTGGCTAAAACAGAAATAATAAAGGAAGTATTTTTATTCATGCAAACACTTACAATATCATGGCTTTTTACCCCATTTTCTTTTAAGTAGTATGCCAACTGATTTGCTTTTTCATTTAATTCTTGGTAAGTTAAACTTTGCTCTTCAAAAATAAGTGCAATATGATTAGGAGTAAGCTTTACTTGCTCCTCGAATAATTGCACAATTGTTTTATCTTTTGGATAATCTAGTTTTGTTTGGTTCAAGCCATGAAGTAGTTTTTCTTTTTCTTCTAATGTTACAATTTCCATTTCCGAAAGAGTAATATCCTCTTTATTTAAAACTTGTGAAATAATGTGCAAAATACGTTCATGGATTTGCTTCATTTCTTGAGAAGTATATTTCTCTTTTTTATAATCATACGCAATATTAAGTTCGTTGGTATCGTTTAAATCAAAAATATGAATATCTATATCATCTGCTGTAATACCATTAAAAATCCATGTAGTCTCATGTGGTATATCTTCTTTTTCTTCGTTTATTTTTGTAATTTGGTAAGAAATCATAATTTGGTATAAAGCTGGTAAATTCTTTTGCTTTTCTCTTAAATCTTCTAAAATGCTTTGGTAAGAATACTTTTGGTGTCTTAATAATGCCATAGAATTTATCATAATAGAATTTAAAAATTCTTGAAAGGACATAGCCGTATCTATTTTTACTCGAATTGGTAAAGTATTGATAAACATTCCTGCTGTATTTTTTTCTTTAAAATTTGCACGGTTTAAAATAGGAGTACCAATGCAAATATCTTCTAAGTTGGACACCCTACTAATATAAAAGGAAAAAATAGCAGTTAGAAAATTATATACAGAAGCTTTTTTATTAGCACAGTATTCCTTAATACGGCTTAATAAATGAGAAGGAATAGAGAACTGCTCTCTTAATGCTTCGTTAGAGTCAGTTGCCGTGGTATTTTCTTGAACACTTGGAATAGTAGCGCTTTCTGGAATTGTGGAAAACATTTCCTTCCAATATGCTTGATCTTTTTGATATTTATCACTTTTTTTGTACTCTTGTTCTGCTGTAATATAATTTGTATAAGAGTATAAAGTAGTATCTTTTTCTTGTGGTTCTTCTTTTCTTAAATAAGAAGAATAAATTTCCATAATTTCATTAATTGCTATTCCCATTGACCAAGAATCTGCAATTAAGTGGTGCATATTAATAAGAAATCCACCATGTTGATTTGGAAAACGATATAATACAAATTGAAATAAAAAATGATTGTATAAGGAAAAAGGCTTGTTTGTTATTTCTTTTGCTACTTTAGAAAGTTCCTTTTCGGAAGAAACCTCTATTTGTTCGATTTGGAAATCTTGGTAAGGTGCTATCCACTGCTTTACTTCTTGTGCATCGTTGGAAAGCATAATTCTACATCCATCATTTTGCTTAATGAGTTGCTTGATGGCTAAAGTAAGTTTATCGAATTGTACTGGCTGGTGGATAGTAATGGTTCCTGCTATATTATTAATATTTGTTCTTTTATAATATTCTTCTGTTAGGTAAATTGCTTTTTGTGGGTTGGTTAATGCATACAATTTTTTTTCCATATAGCCATACTCCTTTGTACGTTTTATTAAATGTTTACTAGAAAAAGTATATACTAATCATTTTGAAAAATCAATAAAATTGTTGCAAAAAAATTCCTTTTATTGTAAAATGAAGTGGAAAAAGTTAACAATAGAAAAGGAGAAAAAAACATGAAAAAAGAAAAAAGCAGAATCGTTCACGAAGTTGAGAATATCAAAGATTTTAGAGAATTACTTAATAGAACTGCCAAAAATTACCCAGAAAATATTGCTTATAAATATAAAAGAAAAAAGAATGATGAAATAGAATATGTTCATAAAACTTACTCCGAATTCCAAAAAGATGTAGAAGCATTTTCTACCAAATTATTAGAGATGGGACTAAGTGGTAAAAAAATAGCCGTTATTGGAAATAACCGCTATGAATGGTGTACCACCTATTTAGCAGTTACTACAGGGGGGATGATTATTGTTCCATTAGATAAAGCTTTGCCTCCTAACGAATTACAATCTTTACTTCTTAGAAGTAAAGCAGAAGCTGTTGTGTGTGAAGAAAAATATATAGATTCTATTTTAGAATTAACGGGGAGCAATTTAAAATACATTATTTGTATGGAAAATACAACTCATGAGAAGGTACTATCTTATAACGATTTATTATTACAAGGCAAAGCTTTAAGAAAAGAAGGAAATAAACTTTACGAGCAAGTAGTTCTTGACCCAAATGCAGTTTCTATTCTATTATTTACTTCTGGAACTACTAATGTTTCAAAAGGGGTTCTCCTTTCTCAAAAGAATATTTGTAGCGATATTGTCGCTCTTGCTGGTTATTTAAAACTATACCCAACTGATACCTTACTTTCTTTTTTGCCAATTCATCACACTTTTGAATGCACAATTACTTTCCTTTTTGGATTGTATCATGGCGTAACAGTTGCTTTTTGCGATGGTTTAAAATATATTCAAAAGAATATGAATGAATACCATGTAAGTGTTTTTGTGGCTGTTCCTTTGGTTTTAGAGAATGTTCATAAGAAAATTTGGAAAGGCTTAGAAGAACAGGGCAAAAAAGAATTAATGAAAACCATGATATCCATAACAAATGCACTTTATAAGGTAAAGGTTGATATAAGAAGAAAAGTATTTAAGCCTATTATTGACCAATTTGGTGGAGAGTTAAGAATTGTTTTAGTTGGAGCTGCTCCTTTAGATAAAAAGATTATTAAAGGGTTCAATCATTTTGGCGTAGATTTAATTCAAGGTTATGGTTTAACAGAAACTTCTCCTGTTATTTCTGCAGAGTCAGATAAAGAAAAAAGACCTGGCTCTATAGGCCTTCCGCTTCCTGGTTTAGAGGTAAAAATTGTAAATCCTAACGAAGAAGGTATAGGAGAAATTACAGTAAAAGGTCCTAGCGTTATGCTTGGTTATTATGAAAATGAAGAGGAAACCAAAAAGTGCTTAAAGAATGGTTGGTTTTCTACAGGAGACTATGGTTATTTAGACAAAGATGGATTTTTATACATTTGTGGTAGAAAAAATGATGTTATCGTTTTGAAGAACGGTAAGAATGTTTACCCTCAAGAGTTAGAGATTCTTCTTAATCAATTGCCAATGGTGGAAGAAAGTATGGTGTTTGCTCGTAATAAAAATTCTATGGATACTACTCTTTGTGCTAAAATTGTATATAATGAGGAAACCATGCGCAATTTATATGGAGATAAAACTGCAGAAGAGAAAAAAGAACTTATTTGGAAAGCAGTGAAAGAGGTTAATCAAACACTTCCAGATGTAAAGCATATTAAGGAAATTACGGTTACAACAGAACCTCTTGCCAAAACTACTACGCAAAAGGTAAAACGTTATGAGGAAATAAAAAAGGAAAATTAAATGAACTAAAAACAGAGTTTAAAGATAAAACTCTGTTTTTTATTTTCTTTACTTGTTCCTTCCATTTTTTTGAAATTTCTTACTTTTACTAAGTTTTTTTGCTATTTTTTGTTGCTTTTTGTTCTAATTATTTATATAATATTTTAAATTGAAAAACAAAAGAGGAGAAAATTCATTTTTTATGTTATTAATATATCATTATTCTTTTAGAAAGGAAGGATTCTTATGCGAAAAGGTATGCAAGACGTACAAGATAATGGTTACAAGATTATTGCCGTAGATGATGAAATGGGAATTGTAGATTCTCTTTCTATCTTCTTAAAACGTTCCGGTTATCATTTTACGGGTGTAACAGATCCAATGGAAGCCATTGAACGTGTTAAAAAGGAACATTTTGATATGATGATTTTGGACTTTATCATGACACCTATCCATGGAGATGAAGTTGTAGAAGAAATTCGAAAATTTGATAAAGATTTATATATTTTGCTATTAACTGGTCATAAAGATTTAGCTCCTCCTTTAGATACTATTCGTAGATTAGATATTCAAGGCTACTGTGAAAAGAGTGATAAATTTGATCAATTATTATTACTCATCGAATCTGGTATTAAGTCCATTCAACAGATGAATGAAATAAAACGTATTAATACAGAGTTATCTGATACCTATGATCAATTAGAAAAAGCTTATTTAGAAAGTGTACAAGTTTTACGCTATACCGTAGAGGCAAAAGACCCTTATACAAGAGGTCATTCTGATCGAGTTTCTGAATATTCTGTTTTAATTGGCCAAAAGTTAGGATTATCTGAAGAAGATTTAAGAACATTACGTATTGGAGGTTTATTTCACGATATTGGGAAAATTGGTATTCCAGATGCTATTTTATTAAAGGAAGCGAAATTAACGGATGATGAGTACTCTCAAATTAAAAACCACCCAACTATTGGTGCTCATATTTTACAAAATGCAACTATTTTCAAAGATATGATTCCTATTGTAAAACATCATCATGAAAAATTTGATGGAACTGGTTACCCTGGAAGATTAAAAGGAGAAGAAATTCCTTTTATGGCTCGCATTGCAGCTGTTGCTGATACGTTTGATGCAATGACTTCCAAAAGATCTTATCGTGATCCTCTATCTTTAGATATTGTAAAAGCAGAAATTGAAAAATGTTCTGGTACACAATTTGATCCGAATATTGCAAAAGTATTTCTAAGTATCCTAAATACGGAATATGATAGAATTAAAGAGATACAAGAAAAATATATGTAATTTTCTTGTTAAATTAAAGGAGGTCTTTTTATGATTTTATCGGACATAAGAAAATTAGCAAGAGAGTCCTTAAGTGGTAAATGGAAAAAGGGAGTTCTTATTACCTTAATGTATTTTGTATTAGAATTGGTACTTGGCTATATTAGTAAATTGGTAGAAAGAATTCCCGTTTTGAGTTTTCTTATTAGCATCGGTGTATTGGTTATTTCGATTCCTATTGCCTTTGGAATTATTCTTTCTTTTATGAAATTAAAAAGGGGAGAAGAAGTAAAATGTTATGATTTTTTCTCTCTTGGTTTTGCTAATTTTATTCGTAGCTGGAAACTAACAGGAAATATATTATTGAAATTGTGGCTTCCTATTTTGCTTTATCTTCTTGCTACTATTATGCTTGCTTTCTTTATTACTTTTGGAGTAATTGCTTCTACCTTAGTACATTCTTCTATTCTTCTTATCCTTGTTAGTATAATAGGAATTGGTTTATTTATTGCTTCTTTTATTTACCTATTTATCTCTGCTTTGTCTTATAGCCTTACTTATATGATTGCTTATGATAATGAAACAATGAAAGAAAAAGAAGTGGTAGAAAAAAGCAAAAAATGGATGACTGGTAATCGAGGAAAATATCTATTGTTACAACTTTCTTTTCTTGGTTGGGCTATTTTAAGTATCTTTACGCTTTATATTGGTATTTTGTGGCTTGTTCCTTATATGCAAGTAACTATGATTTGTTTTTATGAAACCTTAAAAGAAGAGAAAATAGAGGAAGAATAATTTTGTAATTTAAAGTATAAAAAATGGTTTTATGAAAAGTTGATAAAACCATTTTTTATTTATACTTATTAATTAGTTATTTACTTGTTTACTATCTACAATATATTTATGAAACGCTGTTTCACTATCATAATTTTGTTTTATCTCTCCTGAATTTAAAGCTCTATTATATATTCTCATGGAATAGCATAAACCTTGTAGATAACACCAATTTCCTATCCCACTTATATGAGTTCTTCCTAATTCTAAATAATTTAATTTCTTTGCATCTGCTACAAAATTATTATAATAAGTTCTATCTAAAAAACTTGTGCCAAGCTCAACTCCGTTCAAATAAATAGATTGCCTTACTTTATTATCTTCATCAATAGATGGATTAATTACAATACTTAAAGAAATATCTTGATTTATTATTTTTTCTTTTTCTATTGCATAGTATTGACAATGCTTTGCATCTTCTTTATAAAACCAATCTCCACAACTCTCTTCTACTTTATAACCAGGATAGTATAATGAATACATAATGCCAATATAGTTTATTCCGATTAATATATCCTAATCTAGTATAGGACATATCGATAAATCGTCCAGACCAAAGAGAAAAGAAAGGGCAATAATTGTCATTTTCTCTAAAGGTAGATGTATTACCCTTTATTTTACCATAAAATGTAAGCGTAAGCCCATTAGAAAAATCTAACGTATTTCCTTCTTTTTCTCTATATTCAATATAATTATTTCCATTAAACTGAAAAGCATTGGTCGTTTCTTCTATATAATCCCTTACATTTTCTGCTATTTGTCTATCGTAACCATTACTATCTTCTACCATTTCTTTTTCTTTTCTTTGTTCTTCAAATGCTGCTTTTCTTTTTTCTATGGTATCATACTTTTGAGCATCATAATAATATAGTGTTGTATTGTTCCCCCACGATGATTTATCTAAACTTACATTTGCTGAATCTAAATTGAATAATAATCCATCTGTTATTGTTCCTACTTTTTCATAACTCCACTCTGTATATTCTCCAGCCTTTAATTGTACCATTTTTCCTGTTTCATAATTAATTACCCAATCATATTTTGATTTTCCATACCCTTCTATTTCTGTTCCTTTTTCTAGATAATTCCACCCAGTACCATAAGTTATATTTTCCTTATTTTGTATGATAATATCCCATATACTACTGTTATCTAAATTTCTATCATATAATGGCTTTCCTACTTTTTTTATATTATCATTCATTTGCATAGCTAATAATTGCATTTTTAATGTTTCTTCCTCTGTTGCTGTTTGTGTTGTATCTTTTGCCCTCATTGCCATCGAAAAAATCCCATTTTCTCCTAATATAAAATTAACACTAATGCCAGATAGTATAATTAATATGATAATGCTTATAATTAAGGAAATCAAAGTAATTCCTTTTATTTTATTATACATTTTCATTTTTTCCTCCTTTTATTTTATTTTTGCATTCATTTGAATGCATGTCAATGCATTTTTTCGAATGCATGATATGATAAAATATAATATTAAAATAAAGAAGGTTTTATATGTATTTAAAACGTCTAAAAGATTTAAGAGAAGATCATGATTTAAAGCAATTGGATATTGCAGCAGTACTTAATATTACAAGACAACAATATAGTTTATATGAAATTGGTAAAAGAAGCATTCCTACTGAATTTATTTGTACTCTTGCCAAATTCTATCATACTTCCTCTGATTATATTTTAGAATTAACAGATAATATGAAACCATATCCAAAAAAACATGAGAAAATATGAAGTAAACTTTTTAGGGCTCTCTTCCTATTTTTTCATGTTTTTTTTTCAAGTTTTATATCCTCTATATTTTCATACTTAACTTTACTTTTTGTCTTTCTTTGTCAATAGCAATTACTTTTACTTTTACGATATCCCCTACGGATACTACATCCGATGGTTTTTTTACAAATTTATCACTCATTTCAGAGATATGCACTAAGCCATCGTGTTTTACGCCAACATCCACAAAAGCTCCAAAATCAATAACATTACGAACCGTTCCTGTTAGAATTTGCCCTTCTCTTAAATCTTCAAATTTTAACACATCGCTTCTTAAAACTGGCTTTGGCATTTCTTCTCTTGGGTCTCTTCCTGGTTTTGCTAATTCCTCGATAATATCTTTTAGTGTCATTTCTCCTACTTGCAATTCTTTTGCTACTTTCGGGATAGATATTGTTTGCAATTTTGTTCTTATTTCTAATAAAGCATCTTTGTTCAATAAGTCTTTCGTTTGAAAACCTATCGATTGTAATAGTTTTTCTGCTACTTCATAACTTTCTGGGTGAACAGAAGTAATTTCTAATGGATTTTTACCATCGAATATACGCATAAAGCCTGCACATTGTTCATAAGCTACCTTTCCTAGCTTTGGTACTTTCAAAAGTTCTTTTCTTTCTTTTAATTTTCCATTTTCATCGCGATATTTTACAATATTATTGGCAATTGTTTTGTTAATGCCAGAAACATAAGAAAGTAAAGAAGGAGTTGCCGTGTTTACATCGACGCCTACTTTATTTACAGCATCTTCTACGACTCCTGTTAAACTATCTCCTAATTTCTTTTGGTCAACATCATGTTGGTATTGCCCTACTCCAATTGCTTTTGGCTCTATTTTAACTAATTCGGCTAATGGATCTTGCAATCTTCTTGCAATAGAAATAGCTCCTCTTAAAGAAACGTTAATGTCTGGGTATTCTTCTGTTGCAAGTTTAGATGCAGAGTAAACAGAGGCTCCCGCTTCTGATACAATGGCATAATGCACTTCTTTTTTGTATTTTTCTTTTACTTCTTTTATGACATCGGCTACAAATATTTCTGACTCTCTAGATGCCGTTCCATTTCCAATAGCAAACATATCAACATTGTACTTGGCAATTAGGTTGATTAGTGTTCTTTTGGCTCCCTCGACATCATTTTGTGGCTCTGTTGGATAAATTGTCGTCGTGTCTAATAATTTTCCTGTTTCGTCAATCACGGCTATTTTACAACCAGTTCTATACGCTGGGTCAAAGCCAATTACCGTTAAACCTTTTAGTGGCGCTCCTAATAATAATTGTTTTGCATTTTGTCCAAACACTTTAATAGCTTGTTCTTCTGCTTTTTCAGTTAAGTCAGAACGAATTTCTCTTTCAATAGAAGGTTCTATGAGTCTTTTCCAACTATCTAAAATTGCTTCTTTTAGATAAGAAGTAAATTGATTTTCGCCTTGCAAAATATCTCTTTCTATTACTTCTATAATTTTTTCTTCTGGTTTTTCCATTTTTACCTTTAGAAACTCTTCTTTCTCTCCACGATTAATAGCCAGAATTCTATGACTTGGCAAACGATTTACTTTCTCGCTAAATGTATAATACATTTCATAATTTGACTTTTCTTTTGGTTTTGTTGCACTTGTCTCTATAACGCCTTCGCGATAAGTAAGTCTTTTTATTTGTTTGCGGTATTGCGCATTGTCTGAGATATTTTCAGCAATAATATCTAATGCACCTGATATTGCCTCTTCTACTGTATTTACTTTTTTTTCTTTATTCATATATTTTTTAGCAAGTTCTTCGATTGGCGTCTTTTCTTTTTGCAAGTAAATACTATTTGCTAAAGGGTCTAAGCCTTTTTCTTTGGCAATAGTTGCTCTTGTTCTTTTCTTTTGTTTATACGGTCTATAAATATCTTCTACCTCGGCTAACGTTTTAGCAAGTTCCAAGTTAATTACAATTTCATCCGTTAGCTTTCCTTGCCCTTCAATAGAATTTACTACTTCCTTTTTTCTTTCCTCTAAATTTCTTAAATAGGTAAGCCTTTCTCCTAAAGTTCTTAAAGTTTCATCTGAAAGTCCACCCGTTGCTTCCTTACGATAACGCGCAATAAAAGGAATCGTATTTCCATCATCAATTAATTTAATCGTTACTTTAATTTGACTTTCTTTTACTTGCAATTCATCTGCAATAATTTTTGTAATATTCAATTTTTCCTCCTGTTTTTGGGGACGGAGGAAAAAAACAGGTCTTATTTTTTTCGTTTTTGATATATTTTTAATCCTTCCATTGTCCCTCTTTTTATTTCTAAAACATTTCTTATATCAATGTATCTTATTTTTTCTTTTTCTTTTAAATAGAAAATTAATTCTTTTAATATTTTTCTATCTGAAAATATTTGATATACTCTTATTTTTCTTATGTTTAGAAATCTTTTAATAGCATTATATATTATTTCCTCATTTTTTTCTATAGTCATCTCTAATCTATCGCCCCTTTTTTATCTTAATCTAATTTTGTGTATCCTTTTTATTAATTTCTTCAATTTCTTTTTTAGTTAAGCTTGTTGCTTCTTCTATTTTTTCTATAGGC
>CANRFE010000011.1 GCA_947629805.1 uncultured Clostridia bacterium
TTTAGGAACAGGAACAGGTATTCTTTGTATTTTATTGGCAGTTAAAACACAGTTAAAAAAAATTTATGGCATTGATATTCAAGAACAATTAATTACTATGGCAAAGAAAAGTGTAAAATTAAATCAATTAGAAAATAAAATAGAAATGGTGCATAAAGATATAAAAGATTTAGAAGAAATTTTTGAAAAAAATTCGATAGATGCTATTGTAACGAATCCACCATATAAAAAAATAAATACAGGAAAAATAAATGAAAAAGAAAATAAATTCATTGCAAGGCATGAAGTAACAGCTAGCCTAGAAGATTTTATTAAAATTAGTTCTTTTTTATTAAAAGAAAAAGGAAGTTTTTATATGGTACATAGGCCAGAAAGATTGGCAGAAATTATGTATCAATTAAAGAAATATAAATTAGAACCAAAAAAATTGAGGTTTGTTTGTTCCAAATATGGAGAAAAACCAAAATTAGTTTTGATAAAAGCAGTAAAAAATGCAAAAGAATTTTTAATTGTGGAAAAACCTTTTATTATATATAAAGAACAAGGAGAATACACAGAAGAAGTATTAAACATTTACCATAAGAATAAAGAAGAATAACTTTTATAAGGAAAAGGAGAAAAGAAGCAATATGAGTGGAATTTTGTATTTAGTAGCAACGCCAATTGGAAATTTAGA
Source organism: uncultured Clostridia bacterium (assembly GCA_947629805.1). GTDB lineage: Bacteria > Bacillota > Clostridia > TANB77 > CAG-508 > UMGS1663. The sequence continues at coordinate 677 of CANRFE010000011.1, forward strand.
AGATATTACACTTCGTGCACTTCGCATTTTGAAAGAAGTAGATATTATTGCAGCAGAAGACACTAGGCAAACACTAAAATTATTAAATCATTATGAAATAAAAAAGCCACTAGTAAGTTATCATAGACATAATGAAGAAATAAGAAAGCTACATTTAATTGAAAAATTAAAAGAAAATAAAAATATAGCATTAGTTTCTGATGCAGGAACACCAGTGATTTGTGATCCGGGAGAAGAAATTGTAAAAGAAGCAATAAAAGAAAAAATAAAAATTGTGCCTATTCCAGGAGCATGTGCTTTTGTAAATGCTCTCATTTCTTCTGGTTTCAATACAAAAGAATTTAGTTTTTATGGCTTTTTATCTTTGAATAAAAAATTGAGAAAACAACAGTTAGAAAAAATAAAGAATGAAACAAAAACTAGTATTTTATATGAAGCTCCTCATAAATTAAAACAAACTCTACAAGATTTAGAGAAAATATTAGAAAATAGACAAATTGTTATAGCAAGAGAGTTAACAAAAATTCATGAAGAATTTTTAAGGGGAAGTGTAGGACAAATTCTAGAAATTTATCCAGAGCCAAAGGGAGAACACATTATTTTAATACAAGCAAACGAAGAAAGAAAAGAAAATACGGAAGAGCAAAGGTCAATAGAAGAACAATATCAATATTATGAAAAACAAGGTTTGACAAAAAACGAAATTATAAAAAAAATAGCAAAAGATAGAGGCGTAACCAAAAATGAAATTTACCAAATGTTTTTATAAAAACAATCCAAAAAGGCATTCTAAAAATTAGAATACCTTTTTTCTATTTATTTTATTCTTCTGTATTTAAACATTTAAGCTGACTAATACATTTATTACAAATTAGTTTTTCTTTATAATTCGTTAATTTTTTAGTATTTCCACAGAAAAGACAGGATTTTTCATATTTTTTTAATACAATGGAGCTACCGTCTACAAAAATTTCAATAGGATCTTTTTCTGCTATTTGAAATTGATTTCTTAATTCAATAGGAATAACAACTCTACCTAATTCATCGACTTTTCTCACAATACCAGTTGACTTCATTTTATTTCCTCCTTTATTCGCCATTTTTCGACAAAAAATTCTATATTCATAATACCATAAAAAAAGAGAAAACGCAACAAAAAATAAAAATCTTTTCAAAAAAGATAATTACCAATTGTTGGCGTAGTTTTTTGGAATAAAGTATGATTGAAAGAATAAAATTTAAAGGAAAAAAGGCAATTTTTTATTTTCTTTATTGTATTACAATTTAATAAATAAGTAAAGATTTCTTGGGAAAGTAAATAAAAATTTATTTTTCTAAAAGGAAAGAGAAAAGAGGAAACTATGTTAAATATTTTATGGCCAGTTTTTATTTTGATTTCCTTTTTATATGCAATTGTAAAAGGAAATGTAGAAGCAATAAATCAATCTATTTTTACATCTGCAACGAGTGCTGTAGAATTATCTATTACTTTTTTTGGAACCTTGTGTTTATGGAACGGAATCATGAAAATTGCTCAAGAAACTAGTTTTACGGAGAAGTTAACAAAGGTATTAAAGCCACTTATTCATTTTTTATTCCCTGAATGCAAAGAAAATGAAAAGGCAAAAGAAGAAATTTCTATGAATATGATTGCGAATATTTTGGGACTAGGCAATGCAGCTACTCCATTAGGACTAAAAGCAATGAAAACATTGCAAAAAGAAAATCCGAAAAAAGATACAGTATCTTATTCTATGGCTATGTTTATTGTAATGAATACGGCTTCTATACAACTCATTCCTACAACCGTTATTGCTATACGAAATTCTTTTCATTCTAGCAATCCAACGCAAATTCTTTTTCCAACATGGGGAGCTACTTTAGCAGCATTTTTTACAGTAGTTTTCGTAACGAAAATATGCATTGCTATAGATAAAAAAAGAACAGATACTAATATTTTGATAAGAAAGAAGAGAAAATAATATGGAAATGATTCGTTATATATCCTCTAGTGCCATTCCTATTATGATTGCTATGATTATTATTTATGGACTTTTGGAAAAAAATAAAGTTTATGATACCTTTGTGCAAGGAGCAAAAGAAGGAATAGAAATAGTAGTAACATTATTTCCTACATTACTTGGGATTTTTATAGCAGTGGGAGCCTTAAGAAGTTCTGGTATTTTAGATACTCTTCTTTCGTTTCTTTCTCCTCTTACAAATTTATTCCATATTCCTAGTGAAATCATGCCTCTTGCTCTTCTTCGCCCTATTTCTGGAAGTGCTTCGACAGCCATTGCAACGGATATTATGCAGAACTTTGGAGTGGATTCAAAGCTTCGGACTAATGGCTTCTACTATTATGGGGTCAACCGAAACAACTTTTTATACAATTGCTATTTATACAAGTTGTGTAGGAATAAAAAAAATTAAATTTGTATTAGCAGCAGCCCTTTTAGGAGATCTCATAGGAATGGTAGTTTCTGTTGCAATTTGGAACTTTATGTCGTAAAGTTTTTCTTGACAAGTACAAAAAAATAAAGTATTATGTATACAGAATTTACGTAAGGATGTAAATATTATGTTTATTCAAATTGTATTATTTTTTTTACTTTATTCATTTATTCGAAAAATTCAAATTATTTTTTGGTCTAAAAAAATCCGAAAAAAAATAAGAAAGAATCAACTATTTGATTCTATCCTATCTTAAACTTGTTATTATTTTTGTAGAGGGATAAAAAGTATTTTGAAATAATGATTATTTTGCCCCCTGAAATAGTATTTCACCACTTTTTTCTTAAAAATAAAATAGATTAAGCCCCTATTTATTTTACATATCCTAAAAAAATCCCTCTACAATACATTTTATATTAATGATGATAATTTTCTCCATGAGCAATTTTAAACGCTCGAAATAATTGTTCCAATAAAAATACACGAATTAGTGTATGGGGAAAAGTCATTTTTGAAAAACAAATACATTCTTTAGAATGTTGTAATACTTCTTTTGTCATTCCTAACGTACCACCAATTAAAAAAGTGATATGGCTAGTAGTATGAGAAAGTAACTGTAGTTTACTAGAAAATTCTTCTGAAGAAAAGCTTTTGCCCTTTAAGTCTAAAGCAATAACATAACTATCTTTTTTTATATGTGCCAAAATAGAAGAACATTCCTTTTGTTTTACTTCTTCTATAGAAGCGGCATTTAATTTGGTAGGAAGTTTCTCATCAGAAAGTTCTGTAATCGTTAAAACACAATATTTAGAAAGGCGTTTACAATATTCTGAAATAGCTTCTTTTAAATAATTTTCGCGTATTTTTCCAATACATAGAATTTCAATATGAATCATAAAAAATCCTTTCTTTTTAACTGACTTCAATTATGGGACTTACTTCGAAACGATTAGCAACCGATAAATGAAAAGAGTTTTCCATTGGATGCTGTTGTATTAATTCTTCTACCACTGTTTTATAAGCAAGTTCGGGAAAGTTGTTTTCTTTACTTAAATGGCCTAACATGGCTTGTTTAAGCCCATAGTTCATTAAATAGGAAATCGTTTTTCCTGCTTCTACATTAGAAAGATGCCCATTTGGTCCATAAATACGTTGCTTTAATAAATAAGGATAAGAAGAGCATTTTAATACTTCTGGTTCGTAATTTGCTTCAAGCAAAAGAAACGAACTATTCGTTAAATGAGACATTACTTCTTGTGTGATATGACCAATATCTGTGGCAATGCTCATTTTCTTATTTTCATGAAGAAAAGTGAAACCACAGGGATTGGCAGCATCGTGTGGAATAGGAAAAGGTTCTATTTGAATATCTCCTAATAAAAAAGGTTGAAAAGAAAAATATTTTATTTGTTCTTTTTCTAATTTTTCTCTTTGTTGTGCCATAGCATTCCACGTTTCTTCATTGGCATAAACAGGAATGTGAAATTTTTTAGCAAAAATACTTAATCCTTTTATATGGTCAGAGTGTTCATGTGTAATTAAAATTGCATGAAGACTAGTAGGGGCAACAGAAATAGAAGTTAAAGATTCTTCTATTTTTTTAGCAGTTTGCCCTGCGTCAATTAAAATTTTTGTAGTATTGGTTTGTAAAAAAGAACAATTTCCACTACTACCACTATATAAACTACAAAATTGAAACATTGTTTTCTTCCTTTGCTATTCATTTTCTTCGGTTACTCTTTGAATATTTGCTCCTAATTTTCTAAATTTTTCTTCTATATTTTCATAACCACGATCAATGTGGAGTAAATTGGTAAGAGTAGTTTCCCCTTTAGCAGCGATTCCAGCAATAAGAAGTGCAGCTCCAGCACGTAAATCGGTTGCTTCTACAGAGGCACCATATAATTCTTTTACTCCTTCAAAAATAGCAGTTTTTCCTTGATTAGTAATTTGTGCTCCCATTTTATTTAATTCAGCCGTATATTGGAAACGAGATTCCCAAATTTCTTCTTTTATTATACTAGTTCCATTAGCTAAAGCTAAACATACGCCAATTTGTGGTTGTAAATCTGTAGGAAAGCCAGGATATGGCTGTGTTTTTATATTTGCTTTATTGGGTTTTTTATTCATCCAAACATGAATAGAATCTCCTTCTGTTTCAATATTTGCTCCCATTTCTAAAATTTTAGCGGTTAAACAATCCAAATGCTCTGGAATACAGTTTTTTATAATGACATCTCCTCTTGTTGCTACGGCAGCAAGCATAAACGTGCCAGCTTCGATTTGGTCAGGAACAACAGAATAAGTAGCATTTCCATGCAATTTTTTAACACCATTAATTTTAATTACATCTGTTCCGGCTCCACGAATATCTGCTCCCATGGTATTTAAAAAATTAGCAACATCAACAACATGAGGTTCTTTTGCAGCATTTTCAATAATGGTAGTTCCTTTGGCAAGAACAGCGGCAAGCATAACATTAATAGTAGCACCTACGGAGACCATATCCATATAAACAGAAGCGCCCACTAAATTTTTTACACTTGCTACAATTTTACCCTGCGTTACTTCTATTTTTGCACCTAAAGCTTCAAAACCTTTAATATGTTGATCTATAGGCCTTGGACCTAAATTGCATCCGCCAGGAAGACCTACCATAGCTTCTTTACATCTTCCTAATAAAGAACCAATTAAATAATAAGAAGCACGGAACTTACTTGTCATATCAATTGGTGTGTTAGTACAAGAAATTTTTCTGGTATCAATAGTGATTTCATTTGGTGTGTTCCAAGTAATGATGGCTCCTAATTCTTCTAGTATTTTACAAAAAATTTTTACATCGCTAATATGGGGAATATTGGTAATGGTGCAAATACCATCTATCAATAAAGTAGCAGGAATTAAAGCAACTGCTGCATTTTTGGCTCCACTAATAGCTACTTCTCCTTTTAATCGATTCCCACCTTTAATGACTAATTTATCCAAAAGAATTACCTCCTAAAGTATTCTTAAATTCAAATTTTTAACATTATAAAAAATAGAATATAATTTCTATATTCTATTTTTTTACATAATCTTTATATCATAAATTTTTGGAATTTACAACTATTTTTTTGCAGTTAATAAATTATGCGACATAAACCATTCAATTAGACCAATTTTAAATTGAATTTCAGGACTTTCTTCTTTTGTAATGATAGAGTATTCTTCCTCATTTAATTCTTGTTTTATTAAGCTTTTGGACTCCTCCGGAACAATACCAGAAGATACATTAACAAAGCATAAAGGAGGGAACATGACGCACCACCAGTTTTGTCCTTTTGCTTCTCCTATTTTTACACGTAAAGCATCATAAGTGCCGGCAGGAAAGCAAATATCGCCATATTCTTTCGTAGGAAAAGAAAAATTTCCAATTTCTATACTAACAGGGTAGGAATAACCTTTTTCTGTGATAACTGTTTTTGCAATTTGTTCAAACTCTTCTAGGTGGGAAGAAGCAATAGTAAGCACTTCTTCTTTTGTTGTAACATTGCTACAAAGTTGATTCATATATTTTAGTAAAGCATCTCTTACTTCATATTTTAAGTCTTGGTCTTCTTTTGTATCACTATTTGCTAAAACATGTAAGCGAAAAACACTTTTTTCAATATCGCTAGACACCGCATTTGCGTAAGAAAAAGCAGAAATTGCAATATACAAAAATAATAAAAATAGTAAAAATAAGGAATTTTTTACTTTTTTCCTGCATATAATAGATAGTAAAGTTTTCATATTAAAACCTCCAAAAATGTATTTCTTTTACTCTTTAATTTAAGTATTAACAAATCAAAAAAATCTATACATATTTGGAAAAAGTTTTAATAAAGAAAACAGAATAAAAATTTGAAAGTGTCGAAATATAGGGAAAACTTTATTTGTAATAAGATTGACATATTTCAAAATAAATGGTAAAATTTACCAGTAAGAAAAACAAAAGAGGAGGCTAAATATGGACATGCAAGAAAATAATATAACAAAATTATGTAGTTTTTATGTGAGTGATTGGCACTTAGTTACTATGTTGCTCCCATATATAAATCAAAAAATAAAAGAACAAGCAAAAATAGCCACAATTTTAGAAAAAAATATGTCAGAAGAGATTACTACTTTAATCCAAAAATTAAATTTAAAAGAAAAAGAAAAAATATTACAACTTAATTGGAAACCATCCGAAGAAATAAAAAGTGCAATAAGGGAATTAAAAGAACAACAAGAATTGATTATTTTCATAGTAGGTTGTAAGGAATTTATGGAAAGACAAAATAGAAAATGGAATAGATATTTTGGAACACATTTTCTAAAACATCCTATAAAAATAGTAAATTGTTATGAAATTATTAAATTTGAAGGGAGTATAGAAGAAATTTTAGAACAACACGACAAAATATTAAATACTTCTGGAGAAAGAGAAATAACAGAAATTTTTCCAGAATATGAAAAAAGAGAATTCCCAACTTCCAAAGCAGTTGTTGGTTTAGAATAAAATAGAAAAAAACGGTTAAATTAGAAGAAGTATAGTAAAATTTTAGACTATACTTTTTTGTTATGTATAAAATAAATATAATTTGACGAAAAGAAAATAATGCGGTATGATAAGAAAACAATAAACGGGGGATAGAAATATGGAGGAAAAAATGGAAAAAGTAAAGGAAATTTTAAGAGAGCAAAAACAAGAACAATTATTACAGTCTCCTATTCAGCATACAGAAGAATGGGCAAATACAATATTAGAAATTAATTTTGACCAAATCAATAAATTATATGAACAAGCTAGAAAAAAAGAAAAGAAAATAGAACAAGAAATAGAGCCAATTGTTTATGTAGAAAAAGAAAAATTGCCACAAAGAGGAGAAGAATATAAAAAGATAGGAGAAAATTTAATTAAAAGAAAAGAATATGCAGTTGTTACTATGGCAGGAGGACAACGGAACGAGGCTTGGACATAATGGACCAAAAGGGACATTTGATTTTGGACTAGAAAGTCATAAAAGTATTTTTGAAGTACTTTGTGATACCTTAAAGGAAGCTTGTAAAAAATACGAAATATCCATTCCATGGTATATTATGACAAGCAAACAAAACCACCAAGATACAGTAGCCTTCTTTGAGAAGAACCATTATTTTGGTTATCGAAAAGAAGATATCGTGTTTTTTAAGCAAGGAGAATTACCAGTTGTAGATGAAAAAGGAAAATTATTATTAGATAAAGACGGAAATTTGAATCAAGCAGCAGATGGACATGGTGGAATATTTGTTGCCATGCGAAAAAATGGTGTTATTGAGGATATGAAAAAAAGAGGAATTAAATGGGCATTTTTTGGACCAGTAGATAATGTATTAGTCAAAATGGTAGATCCTATTTTTGTAGGATTATGTGAAAAAAATAAGGTATTAGCTGGAGGAAAAAGTTTAATTAAAGCATATCCAGAAGAAAAAGTAGGTGTTTTTTGTAAAAAACAAGGAAAGCCAAGTGTTATTGAATATACAGAAATTTCAGAAGAAATGGCACAAAAAAGAGATGAAAAAGGAAATCTAGTGTATGGAGAATCGCATATTAATTGTAATTTATTTCATATACAGGCCATTGAAGAAATTAGTAAGGACAAACTTCCTTATCATAGTGCCTATAAAAAAATAGAGTATTTAGATACAGAAGGAAAAGTGATAAAACCAGAAAAACCGAATGCTTATAAGTTTGAATCTTTTATTTTTGATGCATTTGAACAACTAGAAAATATGGTAGTTTTTCGCGTAAAAAGAGAAGAAGAATTTGCTCCTATTAAAAATGCAGAGGGACAAGATAGCCCAGAAACAGCAAGAAAATTATACGAAAACTTTTATAAAATAAATTAGGAGGAAAAAAAGATGTCCTATCAAGAAGAATATGAAAAGTGGTGTACAGACCCCTTTTTTGATGAAAAAACAAAAGAAGAATTAGAACAGATAAAAGAAAATAAAAAAGAAATACAAGATCGTTTTTATAAAGAATTAGAATTTGGAACAGCAGGGCTAAGAGGAATTATGGGAGCAGGTACGAATCGTATGAATCAGTATACGGTAGGAAAGGCAACCCAAGGATTAGCAAATTTTATAAAAAAGCAAAAACAAGAACAAAGAGGGGTAGTTATTGGGTATGATTCTCGCAAAAATTCAAAATATTTTGCAGAAATAACGGCATTGGTTTTTAATGCAAATGGAATCAAAACCTATTTATTTGAAACGATAGTACCAGTTCCAGAACTATCTTATAGTATAAGAAAATTGCAATGTATAGCAGGTATTATGATTACAGCAAGCCATAATCCAGCAAAATATAATGGATACAAAGTCTATGGAGAAGATGGAGCACAAATTACGTCCCCTGTTGACTTACAAATTATGCAAGAGGTAAAAAATTTGCAAACTTATTCAACTATACAAACGATTTCAAAAGAAGAAGCTTTACAAAAAGGTTTCTATCAAACGATTGGAAAAGAAATAGAAGATTGTTATATAGAAGAAATCAAAAAGCAATTACAAAACATAGAGGAAATTCAAAAACAAGCAAATTTAAGTATTGTGTATACACCTTTACATGGTACAGGAAATATTCCTGTACAAAGAATTCTAAAAGAAATAGGATTTCAAAATGTACATGTAGTACCAGAACAAGAACAGCCAGATGGAAATTTTCCAACAGTGGAATATCCTAATCCAGAAGATAAAAATTCTTTTACTTTAGCATTAAAATTAGCAAAAAAGGTAGAGGCAGAAATTGTTCTTGCTACCGATCCAGATGCAGATAGATTGGGAGTTTATGTAAAAGAGAAAGAAGATTATATTGGACTTACTGGAAATATGTCAGCTCTTCTTATTTTAGAGTATTTATTATCGCAAAAAAAAGAAAAAAATATACTTCCCAAAAATGCAGTAGTTATTAAAAGTATTGTTTCCTCTACCATGGCAGAACCTATTACGAAAAAATATGGGGTTAAACTTTTAGAAGTATTAACAGGGTTTAAATATATTGGGGAAAAAATAAAAGAATTTGAACAAAACAAAGAACAGCAATTTCTTTTTGGTTATGAAGAAAGTTATGGTTGTTTAGCAGGAACTTATGCAAGAGATAAAGATGCAATAGCAGCAGTTGCACTTCTTTGTGAAGCGGCAGCTTATTATAAAGAAAAAGGAATTTCTTTATGGGAAAAGATGATTTCTTTGTATAAGACTTATGGGTATTACAAAGAGAGTATAAAGCAAATCACGTTAGAAGGTGTGGATGGAGCAGAAAAAATAAAAAATAGTATGCAAAAATTAAGAGAAAATCCACCAACTAAAATAGGATCCTATTCTGTAAAAAAAATAAGAGATTATCAAGCACAAACTATTTTAGATGTTAGTACAAACGAAAAGAAAAAAATAGAATTGCCAGTTTCTAATGTACTTTATTATGAATTAGAAGAAGATGGTTGGCTAGCAGTTCGCCCTTCCGGAACAGAACCAAAAATAAAATATTATATGGGCGTAAAGGGAAAATCTTTTGAAGATGCAAAAGAAAAATTAGCAGAAATAGAAAAAGAAGTAGAAAAATATGCAGATTAAATTATGTAAAAAAAGAAGAGTTTAGAATAGAGTAAAATCTAAAAACTCTTCTTTTTCTTATTCATGCCAACCATTTAGGTGATTTCGCTTTATAACGCCTAATAAATTTGCACGACACATAGGAATATCTTTGCTCAATTTTTTTAATAAATCTTTGCTATATTCTCTTTTCGAAACACCATCCATAGGACAAGTTTTGGGCATAACCGCAATATTTTCTCTCTTTATCCATCTTCTAATTTCAATTTCTGGAGTATAAATTAAAGGTCTAATCACTGTCATTTTAGAACGATCCATATAAGAAGTAGGAGAAAAAGTAGAAAAATTACCGGTTAAAAATAAATTCATTAACAAGGTCTCTAAGGCATCGTCTTCGTTATGCCCAAGAGCAATTTTATTACATCCTTCACGAATTGCAACAGAATTTAGAATTCCTCTACGAATATTTGCACATAAAGAACAAGGTCTTTTTTCTTTTCGAATATCAAAAACGATTTGTTTAATATTACTATTTTCTATTATAAGGGGAACTTGTATTTCATCGCAAATTTTTTGTAAGAAATGGCAATCAAAAAATGAAAAACCGTGGATTGACACTAATAGCAATTATTTTAAAATTTTTATCAAAATAAGTTTCTAGTTGTTTAAGACCTTTTAGCAATGTAATAGAATCTTTTCCACCAGATAAACACACGGCTATTTTATCTCCATCTTGTATCATATCATAAGTTCGAATAGCTCTTCTCATATATCCCAATATTTTTTGCATTATACTTTCTCCTTTTCCTATAAAACATATTATAACATAAAATTCCCCAAAAACCAATATTGCTTTTTAGGGAATTTTATAGTACAATAAGAAAGTAACCTGTTCCAGTAGCTCAGTAGGATAGAGCGACAGTTTCCTAAACTGCAGGTCGGAGGTTCAAATCCTCTCTGGAACACCATTTTTTTTATAAAATAATAAAAACAAGTATGCCAATTCATTTTACAAAAGGAGAAAGCATGGAAGAAAAATTTATGAAAGAGGCTTTGAAAGAGGCTTATAAAGCTTATGAAAAAGAAGAAGTTCCTGTAGGTGCTGTTATTGTAAAAGAAGGAAAGGTAATAGCAAGAGCACACAACTTAAAAGAAAGTAAAAGACTTGCAACTTGCCATGCAGAAATACTAGCTATTCAAAAAGCAAGTAAAAAGTTAAAAGCATGGCGTTTGGAAAATTGTGAAATGTATGTAACCTTAGAGCCATGCTCTATGTGTGCAGGCGCTTTGATTCAAGCTAGAATAAAAAAAGTTTATATTGGTACTATGGATGAAAAAACGGGAGCTTGTGGAAGTGTCTATAATCTTTTGGAAGATTACACTTTTAACCATAAAGTAGAATGGGAAAAAGGTATTTTAAAAGAAGAATGTGAAAAAATTTTACAAGACTTTTTTAAAAAATTGAGAAACAAGAAAAAAATATTTTAGCATAGCTAGGACAAACTTAGCATATTTATTTAGGGAGACGTATCGAAGTGGTCATAACGAGGCTGTCTCGAAAACAGTTAGACGTGTAATAGCGTCCCGTGGGTTCGAATCCCACCGTCTCCGCCAAAACACAAATGAAATGAGAGGATATTACAGCAAAATGGAAGAAAGAAGAAAAGAAAAGCTAAAAGCATGTATCGCAATTGCACTGATTATACTTGCTATTTTAATTGTAGGAATTCTTAGTATGAAATATTCTGTAGAAGGGGAATTCAATATGCCGTTTATACTTTCGAAAATTACTGTTGTTAGCACAGCAGAAGGAGTAGAAAATGAGGGAGCAACGGAAAAATGGAACCTTTCTCTTTATCAAAATAATGATGTTTACTTTTCCATTGAAAAGAATGAAAAAAATCAGAAAGAAACAATGATAGAAAGTATTTCTATTGAGAATATAGAAATTACACAAAAGCCTAAAATAGGAACGGTGCAAGTATATATGCCTAATAGTTTAGAGGGAAGATTATTTTCTTATGCAGAGGAATATATTGTCTCAGGAAATAAATTAACGTATCGAGGTGCTAATAAAAGTAATACCAAAACCTTAGAAATAGGCAACCAAGGGGGAACTGCTCTGATTCGTTTTTCGAATGCAAAAGTAGGCGATTATGTCTCAAATGAGGAAGAAGAAATGGAGCATGACGGAAGGTTACTTTCTAAAACAAAAGCAACATTAGAAGAATTAAATTTTAAGGTAACATTTGATTTTGTTATACACTTAAAAAATGCAAGTTATGTAGCACCTATTTCTTTGGAATTACCTTGTCAAGGAAATTTAATAGAAAAAGGAACAACAAGCACAGAAATTACAGATGGATTTATTTTTAAGAGAAATTAAAGGAAAAAATGACTTGCCAAGGAAATAAAATAAGTATATAATACAAAAGGTATAAGGAAGAATTCATTTTTCTATGGAGGATAGTTCAATGTAAGCCTATGAATCTTGTCAGGTCCGGAAGGAAGCAGCAATAAATAGTCCCTTATGTGTGAAATATCTTCCATAGAGAAATGAAAAGAAATTCTTATACCTTTTAAAAATTTCTAGGAGGTCAGCTAAATGGCATATACAGCGTTATATCGAACCTTTAGACCTACTACTTTTTCAGAAATGGTAGGGCAAGAGCATATTACAAAAACGTTAAAAAATCAAATTATAGCGGGTAGAGTAGGACATGCCTATCTATTTAATGGCGGACGAGGTACAGGAAAAACTTCTGCTGCTAAAATTTTAGCGCGAGCAGTGAATTGTTTGCATCCAAAGGACCGGAGAACCTTGTAATGAATGTGAGATTTGTAAGGCTGCCTTGAATGGAAGTTTAACGGATATTGTAGAAATGGATGCTGCCTCTAACAATAGTGTAGAAGATATTAGACAAATCCGAGAGGAAGTAAATTTCTTACCAACAAAAGCAAAATATAGAGTGTATATCATTGATGAGGTTCACATGCTTTCTACAGGTGCTTTTAATGCTCTTTTGAAAACATTAGAAGAACCACCAGAACATGTAAAGTTTATATTGGCAACGACCGAACCACAAAAATTGCCAGCTACTATTCTTTCAAGATGTCAACGCTTTGATTTCAAAAAAATAAAGGAAGAAAATATTGCAAAAAGATTGCAAATTGTTTGTAAAGAAGCAAAAATTGAAATAACAGACCAGGCCTTAAAAATTATTTCTACTTTAGCAGAAGGAGCAATGCGAGACGCATTAAGTATTTTGGAAAGATGCATGCAAGAAGGAGAAAAGCAAATTAATGAGGAAAAAGTAAAAGAATTAGTAGGAATTCCTCCATTTCTTTCTATTCATGCTATTACAAAAGCTATTCTAGAAAGTGCTCCGGAAGAAGCTTTACAAGCAATAGAGGCAGTTCTAGAAGAAGGAAAAGATTTAACCAATGTACTTTGGGAAATGGTAAAATATTTAAGGGATATTTTAGTTTATAAAACAACAAAAGATACATCTATTTACAATAAGGAAGAAATCATACAAATGCAACAACTAGCACAAGAAGTGGAAAAAGATAGATTATTATCTATAATTTGCGAATTATCTAATTTAGAAAATGAAATAAAATGGTCTTCTCAAAAAATAATTCTATTTCAAGCAGGAATATTAAAGTTATGTTATAAAGAAGAAAAAAATCCTTCTTCCTCTATAGATAAGAATGAAATGAATAACTTAAAAAATAGAATTACAGAGTTAGAAACAAAAATAAATCAACTAGGACAAGGTAGTGTAAAAAGACAAGACGAAGAAGAAAAGAAAAATAGAGATTCTAAAAATCTGGTAGATAAACAAGAAGCCAAAATAGAAATAAAACAAGAAAATACAAAGAAAACAACAGTAGAAAAGGGAATTAAGGCATGGCCTAATATAGTAGAGAGTTTGAAACAAGAAGGAAAAATTATGTTATATACCAATTTAATGAATTCGCAAGCAAAAGAATTGAACGATATGACAGTTGGTATTTCTTTTCCGAAAGGTTTAACTCCATTTGGAAAAACTATTTTAGAAAAAAATGAAAATAAAACAGAATTAGAAAAACGCATTTCTATGGAATTTGGCAAACCAATGAGAATAAAATATATAGAAAAAGAGGAACAAGAAGATGTAAAGGCAGAAATAGAAAAAAATACATTGGAAAGTTTTGCACAGGATTTGGATTTACCACTGAATATTATGGATGAATAGAAAGGAGTTAGAAAAGTATGTCAAAAAAAGGAGGATTCCCAGGAGGAATGGGAGGATTTGGGGGAATGAACCTAAATCAATTGATGAAAGAAGCAAAAAAAATGCAAGCAGATATGGAAAAAAGTCAAGAAGAATTAAGTCAAGCAGAATTTGAAGCAACAGCAGGTGGGGGAGCTGTTACTATAAAAGTATCTGGAACAAAAGAAATAAAAGAAATTATCATAAAAAAAGAAGTAGTTGATCCAGAAGATGTAGAAATGTTGCAAGATTTGCTATTAACTTGTGCTAATGAAGCATTAAGAAAAGTAGATTCTGCACAAGCAGCAAGTTTAGGAAAATATAACATTCATGGTTTAATGTAAGGAGAAAACAATGTCATATTATTCACCATCCATAGAGAAATTAATTGAAGCATTTGAAAAATTACCAAGTATAGGCAATAAAACAGCAGCAAGACTTGCTTTTTATATGTTGGACTGTCCAGAAGAAGAAGTAAAAGAATTTGTTGCTAGTATTCTTAATGCAAAGAAAAACTTAAAATATTGTTCAAAATGTTACAATATATCGGATACAGACCCTTGTAATATTTGTTCCAATCCTAAAAGAGATGCAAGTATGATTTGTGTAGTAGAAGATGTAAAAGATGTAGTTGCTATGGAAAGAACACATGAATTTAAGGGGTTGTACCATGTATTACATGGCTCTATTTCTCCTATGAATGGAATAGGACCAGATGATATAAAAATCAAAGAATTAATATCTCGCTTAATGCAAGGAGAAGTAAAAGAAATTATATTAGCAACAAACCCAAGAGTAGAAGGAGAAGCAACAGCTATGTATATTTCAAAACTGGTAAAACCATTAGGAGTAAAAGTAACAAGAATTGCGCATGGAATTCCAGTTGGAGGAGATTTAGAATATACAGACGAAATCACATTAACGAAAGCATTAGAAGGAAGAAGAGAACTTTAACCTGTTTTTGGAGACGGAGGAAAAAAACAGGAGAATATTTTTCCATGTTCCAAAATTTAATATAAAAATATCTTTTAGTTATGAAAAAAGAGATATTAAAACGAAGGCTTTTCCTTATTAGAAGAAGCATCGTTAGAGGTTCCTTTAGAAGAAAGGAT
Source organism: uncultured Clostridia bacterium (assembly GCA_947629805.1). Classification (GTDB taxonomy): domain Bacteria; phylum Bacillota; class Clostridia; order TANB77; family CAG-508; genus UMGS1663. Next base: position 16,101 of record CANRFE010000011.1, read on the forward strand.
TCCTAAGTTATCACCCAAAGCAGAAAAGAAATTAGATAAAATACCAGCCTCATCAGCGGTTACATTTTTCCCAATAGAAATAGCAAGGCTACTTGCAAGGGCAATCCATTCACAACTATTTAAATTTTTAATAGAAAACATAAGCTCACCTATTTATAGTATATTAAGGGAGCTTTTTTTTGTTTATTTTTTCTTTTTCCTATTTCTAAAACTTATATCTTGCTATAGTCTAAAATAATTTTTTTGTCATATAGATAGAGCAAGGAGTTGAATACTATGGAATTACTATATCCTTTTTTTGTTGCATTCTTTTTAATTTTTATTTCCGAATTAGGAGATAAAACGCAATTATTGGTTCTTTCTTTTTCTCATAAAACAAAGCCTATTTTTATTTTATCTGGAGTTGCATTAGGAACCTTTTTTAGTCATGGGATGGCTATTTTATTTGGTAGTTCTATTAGCCTTTTAGAAAATGACTTTTTTCATATTGTTTTAGAAATTTTAACTTATTTAACTTTTTTATTTTTTGGATTCCTTTCTTTTATTCCTAAAAAACAAAAAAAGGAAAATACTAAAAAAAGTAATTTTTTTGCTAATTTTTCTTCTTCTGGTATTGGATATCTATTGGTAATAGCTTTTTCTATTATTGTTGGAGAAATAGGAGATAAGACCTTTTTAGCTTCTTTAGGTCTTGGTATTAGTTACCCATCCTATAAAATTTCCTTAATAACAGGTGCTATAGCAGGAATGGTTTTTTCTGACTTTCTTGCGATTTCTTTTGGAAAATTTCTAAATCATTATCTTTCAGAGAGGGCTATGCAACAATTATCTGGTATATTGTTTTTCTTATTTGGTATAGTGGGATTCATTAAATTTTTCCTTTCCTTTTTCTAAAAGAGATAGAAAAAAGTTATATAAAGTATTTGTTCTTAAAAATGGATTATTCTTGGTTAATATATGCACAACCTAATATAGTAATAGGAATACTTGCATCTCTCCAATCATTGGTACGATGGGATAAGGAAATACTAGCAGAAGCCGAAACTTCGTCGTAATTTCCACTACATTTTGGAAAGGTAGGTACAAAAGTTCCAGTATCTACTCCTGCATATGGATTTTGTTTCGTTGTTGTGACAGAAAATGTGGTTAAATTAGAAACAAGAATATAACAGTTATTAATGTCGAATCCTGCACCATCTGGGAATTCTTCAGAAAAATCCCAAGGGCCAGAACCAGATTTCCATATTACAGAATTAACAGGTAATGTTGTTTTCGCATTTCCTGTTATTTGTTCTCCTTTTACCCAAGCTGTTTTTCCTTCCGCTATATCTTCTTCTGTTGCATCCGCATCACTGGTTACTTTTGCTACAATTCCTGTAATTGCTTCTTCAAATTCTTCTTTTTCTGCTGTAGTTGGTTCTTCTATTGCATTTCCTCCTGCTTGTTCAATAGCATTTGCTATTTCTTGCTTAAATTCTATTAA
>CANRFE010000012.1 GCA_947629805.1 uncultured Clostridia bacterium
TTCTTGGTCCACGATGTTTCACTATATTCAAAATGGGTATTGGCTTTTGTTAAATTTTCTACACTTCCAATTAATACTTTTCTTTCCTCTTCTGCTTTTACTCCTTTTTCTGATTGTGCTTCTATTTTTATTGTATAACTTTTTCCTTGCTCTAATTCTATAAAAGTATAATCGATTTGCTCTGTTTCTACTTTTGCTTGTTCTTTGCTATTATACTCTTCTTCCTCTTTCTTTATAAATAGTTCATATTGGCTTGCATATTTTAACGCAAATTGCACTTTAATACTATTCGTTGTACTAGAAAGTTGTGTAATTTCTATACGTGGTGTAATGTTTCCATCTTCTCCTACATATTCTATTTTTATATTCCCATTACTTTCCTCTTCTACGTTAAACACATATTTATCCTCTACTGTTACATCTGCATCTGTATCACTATTTTTATGAACTCCTGTATCTTTTACTATTCCTTTTTCTTTTAAATGTTGCAAATATTCGTCTATTGTGGGACTTTTTCCATTTTTTGCTACAAAATTTCCTTTTTCCAATTCCAACTTTTCTTTCACAGAACCAATTTGTGTTTGTTCCCTTGCGGATACTGCTCTATCTATAATTCCACCATCTATTACAAACGACACAGTAATACCTGCTAAAAGAATTAAAACAATAATGCTAATAATGAGCGCTATTAAGGTAATTCCTTTGTTTTTTCTTCTTTCTTTTAACTTGTTTTTCATTTTTCTTTTGCTCCTTCTATTTTTTTGTTTCATTATATCTTTGATAACTTTTCAAAACAAGAAAATAGAAGCTTTTTAGTGAACACTTTTTTACATAATATTCTCTATTTTCTTTTTGTACCTTTTATGGTATACTATAGAAATAGAAAGGATTTTTTATGAAAACATGTAATTTAGAAAAATTAGAATACAATAAAATATTAGATATGCTTTCCCAACTATGCCACACTTATATTGGGAAAAAATTTGCCTTGCAATTAAAACCAAGTTTTCAAAAAGAACAAGTAGAAAAACTACTAAAGGAAACTTTAGAGGCAACCAATTTAATAGTGCAAAAAGGAAATTTACCTCTTACTGAAATTGCAGACATTTCTCCTTCTTTTAAACAATTAGAAAGTAAGGTCTCGCTTTCTGCAAAAATGCTCTTAAATATTGCGCAACTATTAAAACTTGCTAGAGAATTAAAGCAATATTTTTTTGCGGATGAAAATTTTTCTCTTTCTTGCTTTGTTCTATTAAATGAAATCTTTTCTAATTTATATAGTAATAAAGAACTAGAAAGCCTAATATTTTCTTCTATTATAGACGAAAATACAATTGCGGATACTGCTTCTGCTAAGCTTAATTCTCTTCGCAAAAATAGAAAAAAATTAGAAAGCACCATAAAAGAAAGTCTAAATTCTATTTTACACGCGAGTCAATTTTCAAAAGCTATTATGGAGCCAATTGTAACTGTTCGTAACGATCGTTATGTTATTCCTATAAAAGAAGAATATAGAAATCTTATAAAAGGCTTTCTTCATGCTATTTCTTCTAGTGGTTCTACCGTTTTTATAGAACCTATGCAAGTGTTTGAACTAAACAATCAAATGCAAGCCTTAAAAATAGAAGAACATGCTGAAATAGAACGTATTCTATTAGAACTCTCTTTGAAATTAGTTCCTTATTTGAAAGAATTAGAAAATGATATTACACAAATTGGAAAATTAGACTTTATTTTTGCTAAGGCAAGTCTTGCTAAACAAATGGATGCCATTTGCCCTAAACTAAATGATGCAAAAGAAATTGACTTAAAAAAAGCACGTCACCCTTTTCTTGCAAAAGAAAAAGTAGTTCCTATTGATATTGCTATTGGACAAAATTATTCTTCTTTGGTCATTACAGGTCCCAATACTGGTGGAAAAACAGTTAGCCTAAAAACCACTGGTCTTTTATGCCTAATGGCTTATAGTGGCTTATTTATTCCTGCCCAAGAAAAGAGTAGTTTATTTGTATTTGATGCTCTTTTTGTTGACATTGGCGATGAACAAAGTATTCAAGAATCCTTAAGTACTTTTTCTGCACATATTACGAATATTATTTCTATTACCAAAGAGGCCACAAAAAATAGTCTTATTTTAATTGATGAGCTAGGTTCTGGAACAGATCCTATTGAAGGTGCGAGCCTTGCTATTAGCATTTTAGATTATTTTCATCAACTCGGTTGTCTTACCATAACCACTACACATTATGCAGAAATAAAAAATTATGCTTTAATAACTGATGGTTTTGAAAATGCAAGTTCTGCTTTTGATTTGGAAAACTTAAAACCTACTTACCAATTACTTATTGGCGTTCCACGGAAAAAGCAATGCATTTGCCATTAGTAAAAAGTTAGGACTTCCAGAAGAAATTTTGGAAAAAGCAAAACTTTTCTTAAAGCAAGATACGATTTCCATAGAAGAACTATTAAAAAATATTTATGACGATAAACTAGTACTAGAAAAAGAAAAACAAGAAACCGAAAAAAATTTAGCACAAATAGAAAATTTACGAAAATCTTTAGAACAAGAAAAAGCACAAGACCAAAAAAATAAACAAGACCAAATAGAAAAAGTAAAACTCGAAGCAAAGCATATTCTTCTTTCGGCTAAAGAACAAGCAAATTACACAATCCAAGAATTAAACTCTTTGTATGAAAAGCAACAACAACTCGAAAATATAAATTGGGAAGAATGGACAGATGCACAAATTGCAAACTTTGTAAAAGAACATTTTACAAAAAATCCTTTGAAAGAGGCAAATGCACTACGTAAGCAATTAAATTCTTCTTTCGAGGACTTTACCCTTTCTTCTAACAAGACCGAAAACAAAACAATAGAATACAAGAAAGAAGATTTAGCAGTAGGAATGCAAGTAAAACTACGTAATTTTTCTGAAATTGCTACTATTCTTTCTTTATCTGGAAAAAAGAATCAATTTCAAGTACAAATAGGAAATGCCAAATTAAATGCTACGCTATCTGCTATTGAAGAAATAAAAAAAGAAACTAAAAAATCTGCTACTTCTTTCTCTGCGAATTCTTCTTTTTCTCATCTAAAAGCAAAGCATGTACCCTCTGAAATCAATGTAATTGGGCAAACTGTAGAAGAGGCTTGTGCTATTCTTGATAAATATTTAGATGATTGTGCTATTGCAAAACTTAGTCCTATTCGCATTGTGCATGGAAAGGGAACGGGAAAATTAAAAAATGGAATTCACACCTTTTTACGTAAGCATCCACATGTAAAAAGTTTTCGCATGGGAACTTTTGGTGAAGGAGAAATGGGAGTTACTATAGTAGAAATTCAATAAAAAAGAAACTCTATAAAATATAGAGTTTCTTTTTTATTGAATTTATGCTTGTGCTTCCTTTACGGGATAAACACTAACTTTTTTCTTTTCTTTGCCAAGTTTTTCGAATTTTACATTTCCATTTACTAGAGCAAATAAGGTGTCATCGCTTCCTATACCAACATTTGTACCAGGATGAAATTTTGTTCCTCTTTGTCTTACTAAAATATTTCCAGCAAGTACATATTGTCCATCTGCTCTTTTTAATCCAAGACGTTTCGATTCACTATCTCTACCGTTTTTAACACTACCTTGACCTTTCTTATGAGCCATGTTTTTTCACTCCCTTCTTAGGTTTTATTCTTTCTTTTATTTTTTAAGCTTCTACTTTTTCTTTTTTGCTTGTAGATGCTTTTTTCGTTGTTGTTGTTTTTGTTTCTTCTGCTTTTGCAGCAGTTGCTTTTGCCGTTACAATTTTTGTAATTTCTACTTTGGTAAATGGTTGTCTGTGTCCTTGTGTTCTTCTGTAGTTTTTCTTTGCTTTGTATTTATATACAATAATTTTTTTGCCTTTTCCATGTTCTACTACTTTTCCTTCTACTTTAACACCTTTCACATAAGGAGCTCCAACTTCTACCTTTTTCTCCTCTGATACTAAAACGACTTTGTCAAAAGTTACTTTTTTTCCTTCGTCTGTATCTAGTTTTTCAAAGAATACAACGTCTCCTTCTGCTACTTTATATTGTTTTCCACAGCTTTCAATGATTGCGTACATAAGTGTACACCTCCTCTTATATGTATACTCGCTAAGCATAAAATACTAGGCAGCTAATTTTCTAAGAAAAATTAGCATTTTTAGCCCGACTCAGGCGGCTTACAGGTAATTATTTTAACATATTTCCTTTTCTTTGTCAATAATTTTATATAATTTAAAGTTCAAATAGTCTGCACTAATTAAGCGAAAGGTAATATTTTCTATTTTTCCTTCTATTGCATCTTTATGCGATGACCCATGTAAATGTCCATAATAACAACTACTAATCTGGTATTGTTTTAGTATGTCTAAAAACTTAGAATCATAAGTATATGCATTTTTCATACATGTACTGGATAAAGGTGGATAGTGCATAATAGCAATTCTTTCTTTTTTTGTTCCAAATTGTTCTATTGCACTTTTAATGGATATTTCTAAACGAGTGGCCTCTCTATTTACCATTTTATGGCTATTTTCTGAATCTAATAGAGCCCAGCCTCTTGTTCCTACAAAAATTTTATTTTCAATTTCAAAGCTATTGTTGTGTAAAAAATCTACATTCTTTATTCCTTTTTCTTCTAAAAAATGTTTCATAGAAGTAACTGTTGTCCACCAATAATCGTGGTTTCCTTTTAATAATATTTTTCTTCCTGGTAAACTATTTAAATAACAAAAATCTGCATAACTGTCTTCTAAATAAGTAGCCCAAGAAAAATCTCCTGCTATAATAACCGTATCTTCTTGTTTTACTTTTTGTAACCAATCTTCTTTTATTTTTTCACTATGTCCTTTCCAATTTTGTCCAAAAACACTCATTGGTTTATCTTGTGAAAAGGATAAATGTAAATCTCCTATAACATATACTGCCATATTTTTTTCTCCATTTATTTTATTTCCCCTATTTTCAAATTTGGAATTGCATTTAATTCTAAATTTGAAAATTTTCCTTCGCAATAATGATAATAACTAGCAGCAGCAATCATAGCAGCATTATCGGTACAGAATATTGGTTCTGGATAATAAATTTTCATCTTATTGGTTTGTTCTAATTCTAAAAACCTGCTACGAATATAAGAATTTGCTGATACTCCACCTGCTAAAGCAATTGTATCAAGTTGCAAACTTTGTGCTGCTTTGCAAGCATTCTTAACAATTACATCCGTTACTGCTTTTTCAAAACTTGCTGCTAAATCTGCTTTCTTCAAATTAGGATTTTTATGGTATAAGTTAATGACCGCTGTTTTAATTCCACTAAAACTAAAGTCTAAATTTTCAAAATAAGTTTGTGGCAAAGGAATATTTGCCTCTCCTTCTTTGGCTAGTTGATCTATTTTAGGTCCTCCTGGATATCCCAAGCCAATCACTCTTGCTACTTTATCAAAAGCTTCTCCAATTGCATCATCTCTTGTTTTTCCCAAAATAGTAAAATCTTGATACCCTTTAATATGAACTAAATGGGTGTGCCCCCCTGAAATAATGAGGCAAAGAAATGGTGGTTTTAATTCCTTATGCGTAATATAATTTGCAGCAATATGTCCTTCTATATGATTTGTTCCTATAAGCGGAAGATTAGCTGCATAACTTAACGCTTTTGCATAAGATACCCCCACTAATAAAGCACCTACTAAACCTGGTCCATAAGTACAGCTAATCGCATCCATTTGTTTTAGTTCCATATTTGCTTCTTTTAAGGCTTTTTTTGTTACATTGGAAATAACTTCTACATGATTTCGAGAAGCAATTTCAGGCACTACCCCACCAAATTTTTCATGAATGGGAATTTGCGAACTAATAATATTGGATAGTACTTCTCTTCCATTCTTTACAACAGAAGCAGATGTTTCATCACAACTTGATTCAATTCCTAATATATAAATATCTTTCATTTCTTTTTCCTTTTCTTTGCTTATGTCGGTATTTTTACACAATTCCAAAGAAGAAAGCTACTAAATTGGTAATTCCTTCATATACCCAGTTAATAAGTGGTGAAAGAATATTTCCTGCAATACCTGTAATCCACAATACAATAAATACAAGGTAAAACATTTGCGAATATCGCGCAAACCATTCTTTTGCATTATATGGTAAAAAATGATTTAGAACTTTAGAGCCATCTAATGGTGGAAGTGGAATTAAATTAAATACTCCTAAGCCAACATTAATTACAACTGTAATTTGAATTAACGTAATTAAAATGCTTCCAAATTGCGTTAACACAAATAGTGGTGCAAATTTTACAATAGCAAAAAAGACAATAGAAAATATAATTGCTAAAAGAAAATTCATAGCTGGTCCAGCAATAGAAACAATTGCTTCTCCTGCTGACATACTAATTTTTCGATGAAAATTTCTAGGATTAATTTCTACTGGTTTTCCCCATCCAAACCCTGCAAATACCAACATAATAGAACCAATTGGATCTAAATGCGAAAGTGGATTAAGATTTAGTCTTCCCTGCGTTCTTGGTGTATCATCTCCTAATCGATCGGCCGCAAAGGCATGTGCATATTCATGGAACGTAATGGCAATTAAAACTGCTGGTAGTGTTAAAACTAAATTTAGTAATTCGTTGGTATTGCCTAAATACCTTCCTAAAGACATAACCACTAAAATAGCCATCAGAATATATAATGTTTTTCTGTCCATTCCAAATTGAAACATAATTTACCTCTTTTCTCTTTTTTATTTTTTTTGAAAGATTTCTTTTATTTTCAAAAAAATTTTTCTAAAGATATTATTTTTTTCTTCCCACACAACTAATTGATTTTCTTCTTCTTGCTTTTCTTCTTTCTTCTTGTTGTTTGCTCTGTTTTTTAAAAAATCTACATCATATTTTTCTTGTTTTTCGATTTCTTCTACATACGCATCATATTTTTCTTTTGCCAAAATTTTTTCTTTTTGCTGCTCTGTAGCCCAATAATCTCTAAAGAACATGGCGATAATTGTTTTTGCTTCCTTCGAAATGTTTTGCTCTGTTAAAGATTTCGTAGGATCATATTCTATTGTATAATCTTTATAACTGTTATCTTCCATTTCTTCAATTATTTCTAAAGGAATTTTCTCATAATCTTCTTTGGAAATAAATTCTAGTATTTGCAATACTTCACTAAATGCTTTTGCATAAATTGTATCCACATTATTCATTTTTCTCCACTTCCTTTGTTTGGCTTTGGTTCATTCTAACTTTTCTATTCATTAAGTCAAAAAGATGAAAAATTTTTCTTTTTTCTTTTGTATCTTTTTGTTCTTCAATTGTCTCTTTTCCAAGTTCTTGTGTTGACTTTTTTATTTTTTCCTCATTTTTTTGTCTAACCTCTTCATTTACTTTTTGGATTTTTTCTAAATCTAATTCTGGCAACGCATTTTCCTTTTCTTTATTCTGAAATCCATAAAATTTACTATTATATTGGAATGTACGAATATCTCCATTTTTATAATATCCTATGATATATTGAGGATTAATGGGTCTACCTTCTAAATCTTTATATCCTCCTATTCTTAAATCCTCTTCGTTTTTTGCATATTCCATAGCAAATCTTTCTTTTGGTCCTGAGAAAATTTCCTTATCTGTTGTTTGCATTTCTTTTGGAATTCCTACTAGAAAAGAATATTGTTCTAAGTCTATTTCTTTCGGAATATAACGTACTAATTTATCTTCTTTTACCATCTCACTTACATAGCCTTTTTCGTATTTTTTATAAGTATATTGCATGAGTTCTTCTAAGCTTGCATTCCCATGAGCATGAATCATTCCCCTATCTTGTAAGGCAACCGTACGTCTTATATCTCCGTATCTGCACATAATTCCTTTGCTACACATAGCTTTCACTCGTTTTTCTTCCTTGTCTGGTAGCATTGCTGTTCCGTGCACTCCTATACTAATATTCTCGTTATTATATAATTCCAAAATCATTTTTTCTATTTCTTCCATATATATATCCTTTTCCTATGTATTTTTTCTTTTTTTATAATTTTTTAAAACTTATTAATCACTATTACTTTTTAAATTATTATAAAAATTTTTCTTATATTCTTCTATTTTTTCATTATCAACTTTTCCAATCTTGAACAATATTTGCTCGTTTAAAATCTTATATACTACATCTGTTTTTACTATGCTGTTTTTATGTAAGTTATTTGTATTGTCTTTTTTTAATATATTTTCAATCTTTCCTTTATGCCATTCTTCTTCAACTGGATATTCTTCAAATGCTTCTTTTACATCTTTGACTTTGCCATATTTATATGCAGTTTTTAAGAAATCACTTATTTCTTCTTTCACTAAAATATTTACCTTTCTAAATTTTCTTGCCTTTCCTTTAACCATTCTTGACATCTTCTTTTTGCTTCTTTTCTTTCAAATGGAGTAAGAGCTTCTACTGCTTCTTCTATCCGTTCATCAACATTAAGTTCTATGTTGCTATTACTTTTTATATTCAAAAGTGGTATTAATGGTCTGAAAGTGGCTTCATCGTTGGAAATAGTAAAACATCTCGAATAGAGGCAGAATCTGTTAAAAGCATAACCAAACGGTCTACTCCAATTCCTAAGCCCCCTGTTGGTGGCATTCCATACTCTAAGGCATTTATAAAATCTTCGTCCATCATATTTGCCTCTTCGTCGCCTGCATTTCTTGCTTCTACTTGCTTTTTAAATCTTTCGTATTGATCAATTGGGTCATTTAATTCGGAATAAGCATTTCCATATTCCCTCGTTCCAATAAATACTTCAAAACGCTCTGTTAAACGAGGATCGGATGCTTTTCTTTTGGTTAGGGGAGAAACTTCTACCGGATAATCATAAATAAAAGTTGGTTGCACTAAAGTTTCTTCTACTTTTGCTTCAAATATTTGGTTAATAATTTCTCCTCTTGTTAATTTTAGTTCCTCTAATTCTACTGCTAAACTTTCTGCCACTTTTTTTGCTTCTTCATCTGTTGCAATGGTATGAAAATCTATGCCCGTTACTTCTTTAATGCTATCTATCATAGAAATTCTTTTCCAAGGTGGAGTTAAATCAATTTCTGCACCTTGGTAAGTTATTTTGGTAGTTCCTAATACTTTTAAGGCTACTTTTGAAATAATTTCTTCTGTAATATCCATCATATCATTATAATCTTCATAAGCAGAATATAACTCAATATTAGTAAACTCTGGGTTGTGCTTAATATCCATTCCCTCGTTACGGAACATTCTACCCATTTCATATACTTTTTCAAAACCACCTACAATTAATCTTTTTAAGTATAGCTCATTTGCAATTCTTAAATACATATCCATATCTAAGGTATTGTGATGCGTAATAAATGGTCTTGCTGCTGCTCCTCCAGCAATTGTATTTAAAATTGGAGTTTCTACTTCTATATACCCTTTTTCTTGTAAAATATTTTTAATTTCTTGTAAAATTTGAACTCTTTTTAAGAAGGTATCTTTTACTTCTGGGTTCATAATTAAATCTACATATCTTTGGCGATAACGTAAATCTGTATCTTTCAAACCATGATATTTTTCAGGAAGTGGTCTTAGAGACTTAGAAAGTAAGGTTACTTCTTTTGCATGAATAGAAATTTCTCCTGTTTTGGTTTTAAACACAAAACCAGTAATTCCAATAATATCTCCTATATCGTCTTCTTTAAATTGTTTATAACTTTCTTCTCCCAATTCGTTGATGCTAACATAACTTTGAATTTTTCCATCTCCATCTTGTATATGGCAAAAGGATGCTTTTCCCATAATTCTTTTTGCCATTATTCTTCCTGCTACTGTTACATCTTTTCCTTCTAATTGCTCATAATTTTCTACTACTTGTTTACTTGTATGTGTACGATTGAATTTCGTAATTTCAAAAGGATTCTTTCCCTCTTGTTTCAATTTTTCTAATTTTTCTTTTCTAATTTGTATTAATTGATTCACATCTACTTCTGGTTCTTGCTTTTGGTTTTGATTTTCCATAGTCTTTCCTACCTTTTCTTTTCTAATTTTCCTTTTCTATTATATAGCATTTTTTCAAAAAAGTAAACGATATTCTTTTATTTTGCATAAAAAAGGAGAAAACAAGGAAATTGCATTTGCTTTCTCCTTGTTTTTTAGAATTCATAAATATAACATTCTAGTGTTTTTCTACCATACTCCAATGCTTCATTGTGCGTATTTAGAAAAATATCTAGCTTGCCATTTTTAATTGCTCCTCCTCTATCTTGGACAATAAACCATCCTTCGTTTGGCTTATCTGCTAAAGCAGGAATATAAATAATCGTTCCAATTGCATATTCCTTTCCTGCTGCAACAGTATACCATGCCCGTACTTTTTCTCCAGAGGCTGTGATGCCATCTGTTTTACCACAACATTGTTCACAAGGGCAATAAGAAGATGTATTTAAGTTTCGAATAGTAGGTGTCATTCCCTTTACACGATTTACCAATTCATTGTTAGCAATTTGTGCTACTGGTTGTTCTTCCACAGTTGCTATCTCTTGTGCTTTTGTTTCTTCTGGTACTACTTCTGGTACAGGCAGATTTGCAAGATATCTTGCAAAGTGCTCTTCTACTGGAATTCTCTCTGTAGAAATTTCCTGTTCCAAATGGATGTTATATACTTGTTCTAATTGCCGTATATAATTTTGACTAACCTGTAACATCCAAATAACCACTACAACCATTAATGCTGCACAAAACATTAACATTCTCTCGGAAAAGTAGATAACATATTCTGTAATTTCTTTTTCCTTTCTTATTTTCCTTGCCATTGCTCTTTTGATTTGTTCCTCTTTTGTGGTGTTCATTTTTTTCTCCTTTTCTTTGTGAAAATCATAATTATATGTTTTTTCTCTTTTTACGTATTTCTTCCTTTATTATACCATATTTTACATAATATTGCAAAAAAAGGAACCTTTTCGGTTCCTTTTCCTGTTCTTCTGGAGTTTCTTCTTCGGTTGGTTCTTCTACCTCTTCCCAACCAGAAAATTCATGCCATTCTGAGGTATAGTACACTTGCCCATACGGTGATCTTTTAGCAAACCATACCACATAACCTGGAAATACGCGCGTGCCTTCTAACAATGCTTTTGCAATTTCAATTTCTTCTTCGTTTGGTCCATGTTTCCAATTTGACCCTCCTACTGAAGTAAATTGCCCCTCTTGATAGATAACACCTTTTATTGTATTTTTAAACTCTTTTGTAGTATCGTTTACACGATTTAATACTACATTTCCCACACGATATTTTTCCATCGTGTCACATACACCAGCTTCTGCAAATATTAAACGAGCAAGAAGATCTACTTCTTCTTCTGTATACTCCATAGCTGATACCGATTCTAAAAAATATTCTCCAAGTTCCTTTTCTGTTTCCAAAGCGCCTTGCTCTTTTAATGCTACATCTTCTTCTGCATATACTGGCAAGCTTGAAAATGTTAGCCATATTGCAAGAAAAATAAGTAAGTACCTCCTTTGCCTTATTCTTCGCTTTGAAAACCGGTTTTCTTTTGACATGTTACCTCCTTTTTGTGTGCATACCTTCCTATTGTAGAAAGTATTCATAAACAGTTACTTTTTTATTATAACATGATTTGCCTTATTTTTCAAGCTTTTTTACATAAACTCCCAATTTTTGGTTTTGTTTTCTCTAACTTAAGTTAATTTTTATTTCTTTTTCTTGTTTTAATTGTATTTTTTTATAGGTTACTTTACACTCATCAAATAATTTTCTAGAAGCAATATTGTTTTCTGAATCTGCATATTTGTCTGACAAATAAATCACTTCTTTAATGCCAGATTGGATAATAATTTTGGCGCATTCATTGCAAGGGAATAAATCTACATAAATTTTAGAATGTTCCAAATCCTTTTTACTTCCTCGATAATTCAAAATCGCATTCATTTCTGCATGACAGACATAAGGATATTTTGTATCTAAGTTGTTTCCTTCTCTTCCCCACGGAAACCTTTCATCATCAAACCCATTTGGTGCTCCATTATAACCAATTGATAGAATACGATTATCGCTACTTACAATACAAGCTCCCACTTGTGTAGAGGGATCTTTGCTTCGCATAGCAGATAACTTGGCTATTGCCATAAAGTATTCATCCCAACTAATGTAATTTTCTCTCTTTTTATTTTTTTCCATTTTTTCTCCTCCTTTTTATAGCAAAAAAGAGACATCCCATTTTATGATTTGTCTCTTTTGTTTCTTTATTGTGCAAAACTTGAACCATAATATTGCATAATATAATTGTAATAACTAAATGGTTCTAAAGTCTCTGGTTCTCCATAATTTACGCCAAAAGTATCCACTTGAATACTAGAAATAACTGGTTTTTGAAGTGGCATATCCGCTGGTAATTCGGCACCATTTTCATCTTTTGGTGTTTCTGCATCTGCTGCCAATTCAGAACTTCTATAAGTTACTTCTACATTTGCTATTGCGTCTACTACATCCATTCCTTCTATTACTTTTCCAAAACCTGTATATAAGCCATTTAAAGAAGTAGTATCTTCTTGTACAATAAAGAATTGTGATCCAGCAGAATTATAACTTTCTTCTGTTAAAGCACTACTAATACTGGTGTAATCGGAACGAGCCATAGCAATTACACCTGCTTCCATTTTTAATTTATTTTTCGTATAATTATTCGCTATCATTTCTCCTACAATAGAATATTCTGCCGTATCTCCATTTCCTAATACATCATCTAAGCTTGGAGAACCACTACCATCTCCATTTTTGTCTCCCCCTTGAATCATGAAACCTGGAATGGTTCTATGAAAGGTTAAGCCATTATAAAAACCACGATTTGCTAAAGCAATAAAATTGGTTACCGTGTTTGGTGCTTGCTCTGGATATAGTTCTACCTTTATTGTTCCATAATCTTGTACTTCAATCGTTGCAATTGGATTAGGAACTTTTTTCGTTAATTTTTGAAAAATTCCATATCCTACAAAACAAATTCCTACCACTACTAATAGGATTGCTATAATTAAAATAATTTTTGTTGTGAATTCTTTTTTCATTTTTTTCCTCACTTTCTATAACATTAAATTATCAAATACAAATTGTTCTTGCATTCTTCTTAAAGATTGTTTAATCGTTCTTGCTCTTACTTCCCCAATTCCTTCTACATCATCTAAGTCTGGAATATCTGCTGCTAAAATATGTTGAAAAGATTTAAATGATTTTACTAAATTATCTACAATATTGTTAGGCATTCTTGGTATTTTATTTAAGACACGATATCCTCTTGTATAAACAGCCACTTCATCATAATTTTCAAAGTCTTCATAACCAAGCAAACGTGCCATAATTTCTGGTTTCATTAAATCTTCATGTGTTAAACTTTCAATTTCTTTTAGTACTTTTTCGGATGTTCTCTTTTTTCCTGGTGCAATATAATCTTTTACAATAAATAATTCTTCTTTTTCTAGTCCTCCTACCAATTCCTCTAGTTGCATTTCCAACATTCTTCCTTCTGCTCCTAATTCGTAAATGGACTTTTGTACTTCCTCTACCATTTTCATTACCATTTCTGCTCTTTGAATAGCGGTAATAACATTTTCTAAAGTAACAATATCATTAAATTCATATTCGTTTAACAAACTTAATTTACTATCAAATACTTTTTTATATTTTTCAATGGTTTGAAGGGCTTGGTTAGCCTTTGAAATAACTTTTGAGGTATCTTCTAATACATAACGAGAATATCCCTTAAAAATTGTAATAATGTTTCTTCTTTGTGAAATGCTAATTACAATTTCCCCTGTTTGCTTTGCCGTACGTTCTGCTGTTCTATGCCTTGTTCCGGTTTCTGTTGTAGCAATATCGGAAGAAGGAATTAATTGGGTATTGGCATATAATATTTTTTTGAAATCAGAACTTAAAATAATAGCACCATCCATTTTTGCAAGCTCGTACAAACGAGAAGGAGTGTAATCAATATTCAAACTAAAGCCACCATCCACCAAGTCCAATACTTCTTTGCTATCTCCTATTACAATTAAAGCACCTGTTTTTGCTTTTAGAATATTTTCTAGACCATCTCGAATTGGAGTTCCTGGTGAAATTAGTCTTAAAACATCGGTAATGCTATCCTCTTTGAACGTGCCCATATTTTTTATTCAACTCCCATTACTCTTTAAATGTACCAAAAGGGACGTTTTCAAAAGGAGTATCTGTCCCTTTTGGTACATGATAAAATATAAAAATTACCATCTACAACTCATTTTTTCTTTAGAAAATAGTGTGTTGTAATGGTTCTAATGAAGTATTTTTAATGCCTCATTAATATTTCTAACGCCTATTATATCTAATTTGTAACTATCTTTCAATAGTTTTTTATTATTTTCTGGAATAATACATTTTTTGAAGCCTAATTTTTCTGCTTCTTTTAATCTTTTTTCTATCATATTAATTGCTCTTACTTCGCCAGTTAAACCGAACTTCTCCAATGGCTACTAAATCGGTTGGAATACTAATATTCTTAAAACTTGAACTAACTGCTAAAATAATACCTAAATCTATTGCAGGCTCGGCAATGCGAATGCCACTTACCACATTTAAGTATACATCTTGTGAGCCTAAATTTAAATTTGCTTTTTTTTCTAATACTGCCATTAAAACGGTCAATCTATTATAATCAATTCCATTTGCTGTTCTTCTTGGAAGTCCAAAAGCAGTAGGAGCAGTTAGTGCTTGTAATTCAATAAGAAGAGGTCTTGTTCCTTCCATACTAGCTACAATTACGCTTCCGTGAAGGGTTTTCCTCTCTTTCTGAAATTAAAATGGAAGATGGATTTGTAATTTCTACCATTCCTTCGTTTTTCATTTCAAACATGCCTACCTCATTGGTAGAACCAAAACGATTTTTTACACCTCGTAAAATACGATAAGAAAAATAACGCTCTCCTTCCAAATATAAAACTGTATCTACCATGTGTTCTAGTACTCTTGGTCCTGCAATATTTCCCTCTTTGGTAACATGCCCTATAATAATAGTCGTAATATTTTGCTGTTTACAAATTTTCATGATTCTTGCCGTAATTTCGCGTACTTGACTTACTGTACCAGCTGCCGAAGTAATTTCATCACTATACATTGTTTGAATGGAATCAATAATTACTAATTTCGGTTTCAATTCCTGAATATTTTCTGCAATAATATCAATATCAGTCTCTCCCAAGAACAAAATATCTTCATTACGAATTTGCAAACGATCTGCACGAATTTTAATTTGCTCTGCCGACTCTTCTCCTGAAACATATAATACTTTTCCTTCTCCTTGCATTTTGTTGCAAATTTGTAGAATTAAGGTAGATTTTCCGTATGCCTGGTTCTCCACCAAGTAGTACTAAAGAACCTTTTACAATGCCCCCTCCTAGTACTCTATCTAATTCACCAAGACCTGTAGAAATTCTAATGGTTTCTTTTCCTTCCACACTATTCAACAGAGTTGGCTTCGTTGTTCTTGCTTTTTTTTCTGTTAAAAAAGCTCCTTCTTTCTCTTTTATTACCTTTTCTTCATAAAAACTATTCCATTCGTTACAAGCAGGACATTTTCCAAGCCACTTTGGCGACTCGTATCCACAACTATTACACACAAAAACTGTCTTTGCTTTTGCCATATTTTCCTCCTATGTCTCTTTAGGGACGTTTTCTAAAGGAGTATCTGTCCCTTTTGCGACATTTCTTTTCCTATTCTTTCTATTGTTTTTCTATTCATTCCTGTAATTCTAGCAATTTGTACTCTCTTTATTCCTTCTATTTGCATACATTTTTTTATAATTTTATATTTTTTGTCTTTTTCATAGTTTTGAATTTTGATAAGATTTTCTTCTTTCGTGATTTCTTTCATTAACTTAATTGCTTCTTCGTCTTCTATTTTATTTATCATTTCGTAAGTGTTTCCTAAGTTTTGGTTTTTGTTATACTTCTTATGGAAAATTTTAAATTCTGAAATATCATCATGAAAAAGTTTCATAATAAAATTTTTATCTATTAAACCTTTTTCGTTTTTAACATATTCATGATAACTCACCCAAGGATAATATTGCATAATGCCTGCATTTTCTGGGTTTTTGTGAATATATCTTACTACATTTTTTAAGTACACTTCATCTTCTATACTCTTACTTTTAAAGCGATTTTCAAACAAATGACCAACTCTTTCATATTTTTGGTTAAAATAATATGAATAGCTAACATTCAAGCTTTGCATAACATTCGATAAATTTTTCATCGCATCATAAATTATAAAATGAGCATGATTTGGCATTAGAACATAAGCATATAATTCATATTGATAGTATTCTTTTGTTCTTTCTAGCTCTTTTAGAAATTTTCTAAAATCTTGGCTATCTAAGAAGATATTTTGTTTGTTAATCCCTCTTATAATAACATGGTAAACATTCGTGTTTGATTTTTTTCTCTGGGCTCTCAAATAAGTGAACAACCTCCTTTTCTTTATTTTCCCCCTATTTGCTAAGCCCTAAACTAATAAAAATATAGCACATTTTTATGTATATTGCTATATTTTTATTAAAATTTTTTTATTTTTCTTTATACATTTTTCTACTTTTTTCTTACTAAAGCTTCTTTAAGAAGCATCTCCAAAAGGACTTAATTGTGACAAAGCAATAATATACATAGCATGTGACCATCCTAAACCAATTACCCATTTAGCTTGCATAGTTTCATTATCTATTTGCTCTGCAAGAAATCCATGTTTTGTCGCAGTTTTTGTAACGAAATCTACTTCTTTTCTCGCTTCTTCTTTATTTCCTGCTTTTATATGATACAATGCCATCCACAATGTTGCAATTAGCCATGGATTCCTTCCCTCCATATAACTATCCTGTTCAAACCTTAAATAGCCTCCTGTATAAGTTCTTAAAGTCATATTAATTTTTTCAATTGTATTTTTTACTTCTTTTTGTTGTGCGTCCAACATGGAAAAAGGTACTACTGTTCCTAACAAACTAATATCTACTATAGCATCCTTATTATTTCTTTTTAATGTTTTACTTTGCTTATCACAAAAGTTATTTACACAATACTCTTTAACGTTTTTTGCACTTTCCTCTAAATTTTCTATATCTTGTAGTTCATTTAATTCTCGTTTTATTGCAATCATAGCATTTAGCGCCGCATATATAGCACTGAAAGAATATAAATGAATTCCTTCATGCATTTCCCACAAATCATAGCTTTCTTGTGTAGGAATATTAGCTTTTTGTAATGTCTCATTAGGGACAGATGCCCCTTTGGAAAACGTCCCTTTTGGTACATAGGAGTTTTTATGAAAGTAATTGTAGTAAAT
>CANRFE010000013.1 GCA_947629805.1 uncultured Clostridia bacterium
CATGGGTTTTAGAAGATAATGAAACGATTGTAGGATTAAATGCTTCATCAACATCTGCAAAGGCACCAAATACTTTATTATCACCTGTTTTTGATACAGAGTTTGATAATTTATATCAATATGCAATATCTTTAGCAAAGGAGGATTAATTTTATGAATACAGTTCGTTATTTTAAACTTAATAATGGGGGTGCTTTTGTAGCACAAATAGTGATAGAATATAGAGAAAGACAGATGGACGGTAAAGGTGATATCAGTTATGATACTCAGTGGAAAAGTTGGTTTACGGAAGGATATAGAGATATTTTACAATATGCAGAGCGTACAGTAGATCTTTTAAGTGATTCACCAATTCCAGATGGTTCCCAAGTAAGACTACATGTTTATGTTGCAGCTGGTTCTAGTGATCCTGCTACGCAACAATTTATTTATGATAAAAATAGTCCATCTATGGCAAATTATAATATAAGTGGTACTACTCTTAATAATACTCTAACACTTCTATATTACAGATAATTTTGATAACTTAACCTTAATAAAATATAAAACACTTTGGCGCGTATAGTATTTATACCAAAGTACAGGAAATTTGATAAAAAAATAATTTGAAGTATAAGAAGATGGATTTTTTACTTCCATCTTCTTACAATTTAAGATATTCCCCAACGTTTCAACAAAATGCAAGCTAGTCAATAGGATTCCTAAAATCAAAAGAATCTGACTCAAATCTGTTGATAAAGTTTCCTCTGTGTCTTTGTTCAAAATCAATTTCGTACTTGTCAGAAAAATCATTTTTGTGTGCTATTTTGATAATACCAATAATAGCAATAAGAACTCCAATTGTAATTATAACTACCTGCATACAAATCACCTCTCTAACAAATTTGTTTATGAGTTAATACTTTGCCTTACTATTTGTAAGTTTTATAAAGTATAGCATAGTTTATGAAAAAAATCTAGATAATTACGTGTTCTTATTAGTAAAAGAGTACTTTCCTAATTTATCAGGAAAAATGAGGTAACAAAAAAACTCCTTTCATTTACAAAAAGGAGTTTTTTTGTTAAAATTATTTATTTACAACATCTTTTAGAGCTTTTCCTGCTTTAAATGCTGGTACAATAGATGCTGGTATTTTAATTTCTTCATTTGTTTGTGGATTTCTTCCTTTTCTAGCGGCTCTTTTTCTAGTTTCAAAACTACCAAATCCAACAAGTTGTACTTTACCACCTTTTTTTAATTCTGTCATAATTGCTTCTGTAATAGCATTTAAGGATAGTTCGGCAGCTTTTTTAGACATAGGAGCTTTAGAAGAAATATAATCAACTAATTGCGCTTTATTCATTAAAAGGCCTCCTTTCGACAAAATTTATCATCTTTTGTTTTTCTAACTGTATCAAAGATAGAAAAGAAAGTCAATACGGAAGATTCAAAAAATGAATTTTTTCTAAAAAAGGGCAGAAGTTATGGAAAAATTATAAAATATGTGATACAATAGCAAAAAATAAAAGAAAAAGGAGAAATTCCATGGGATTTTTTGAGCAATTAAAAAATGGTTTAAATAAAACGAAAACTTCTTTTGATGAAAAAATGAATCAAGTATTTAGTAACTTTCGAAAAGTAGACGAGGAATTGTTAGAAGAACTAGAAGAAGTATTAATTATGTCTGATGTAGGAACAGATACTTCCTTAAAAATTATTGATAATTTAAGGCAAAGAATAAAAAAAGAAAATATAAAAGAAGAACAAGAGGTAAGAGAGGCATTAAAAGAAGAGATACAACAAATTTTAGAACAAACAGATAGTAACTTAAAGTTAGATACAACTCCTTCTGTTATTTTAGTAGTAGGTGTGAATGGAGTGGGAAAAACTACTTCTATTGGAAAAATTGCAAATCGCTTAAAGCAAAATGGAAAAAAGGTTATTCTTGCTGCTGCTGACACATTCCGTGCTGCTGCTGTAGAACAATTAGAAATTTGGGCGAATCGAGCCGGAGTAGAATTAGTAAAAAAAGAGGAAAAAGCAGATCCTGCTTCGGTGGTATTTGATGCTATTAAAATAGCCAAAGAAAAACAAGCAGATGTATTAATTTGCGATACAGCTGGAAGATTACACAATAAAAAATATTTAATGGATGAATTAGAAAAAATAAAAAAAGTAATTGATAAAGAAATGCCAGAAGCAGACAAAGAAATTTTATTAGTATTAGATGCAACTACAGGGCAAAATGCAATCTTGCAAGTAAAAGCTTTTAAGGAAACAGTAGATTTAACTGGTTTAATTTTAACAAAACTAGATGGAACAGCTAAGGGTGGCGTAGTAATTGGAATTGTAGAAGAAAATAAACTTCCTATTAAATTTATTGGGGTAGGAGAAAAAATGGAGGACATGGAAGTATTCCATGCAAAAGAATTTGTTAATGCCTTTTTAGATAAATAGAAGCGAAAAAAAAGGAGGTTATCACAAAGTGAAAATAAGAAAAAGACGTTTTTTTATAGTAATAACAGTGGCTATTTTGGCAATGCTTATAGGCTACATTGCTTTTCGTGGTACTTATTTAGAAACTATGGAAATAGGGAAAAATTATATTAATGTATTTTGGCAAAATGTGCGCTATATGTTGTATACTTTAACAATTAATTTCCTATTATTTTATACAATGATTTATTTAACAAATATAAAAATAAAAAAAGGCTTAAAAGAATTTTTTGAAGTAGAAAAGAAAGAAATGCCAAAATTATTAAATAAGTCTATTGCTTTTATTAGTAGTCTTATCCTAAGTAGTGCTACTTCTGGTTTTTTACTAGAAAAAGCAATGCTATGTTTTCATAGTGCACAATTTGGGGTACAAGATCCAATTTTTGGTTTTGACATAGGCTATTTTATTTTCCAAAAACCTTTTATTGAGGTCTGTATATGGTACTTTTTAATTAGTGCCATTGCTTTATTAGTTTACACCATTGTGTATTATATTGTAACTTTTAATATGTTTTTTGACGGAGTAGATAGAAAAACTTTAACAGATAGCAAATTACTAAAACAAATTACAAGTTTTGTCATGGTAATCGCTGTTTTGTTTGCAGGTCTTATTTTGGTAAAAACACAGAGTATAGGAACAGAAAAATTTTTGAGTTTACAAGATAATCAAACAAGTTATTCTTTATATGGTGCTAGTTTTACAGATGTAACCATAAAATTATGGGGGTATCGAATTTTAGCGCTTGTTGTAGTAGTATCCGCTTATTTAGGAATAAAAGCATTTCAAGAAAGAAAAACAAAAAAGCTGATTTTGTATATTGGAATGGCACCTGCTTATTTAGTTGGTATGTGCTTTGTATTGGTGGTTTTCCAAGAAGTATTTGTTACTACGAATCAATTAGATAAAGAAAAACAATATATAGAAGCAAATATTCAATATACCAAAAATGCTTATGGAATTGATATAGAAGAAATTAATTTGGACAATACATTAGAAAGTATTACTTCACAAGATTTAGCAAAATATGAAAAAGTTTTGAATAATGTTACAATAGTGAATAAAGATATTGTATTAAAAGATTTACAAAATGGACAAACGGCCAAGGGATATTATTCTTATCCAAATAGTCAGATAGGAAAATATACTATTAATGGAAAAGAGCAATTAGTTTATATATCGCCAAGAGAAATTGTAAGTAGTAATGGAACCTATAATAACAAAACGTATGAATATACACATGGATATGGAAGTATTCTTACTTTAGCAACTTCTACGAAAGAAAATGGAACCTTAAACCATATTCAAAAAGGGTTTGAAAAAGCAAATGAAGTAGTAGCTATTACCCAACCAAGAATTTATTTTGGTTTACAAACAAATGATACAGTAGTTACAAATAGCAAGGATAAAAAAGAATTTGATTATCCTATATTAGATTCTGCTTATGCCGAAAATGCAGAAAATACTTATCAAGGAAAGGCAGGTTTAAAACTAAACTTTTTAGATCGAATCATTGTAGCCTTAAAAGAGGGAGATTTACAATTAGCTTTTTCGGGAAATGTTACCAACACAAGCAAAATTCTAACAAATCGTAATATTATAAAAAGAGCACAAACAGTTATGCCTTATTTACTATATGACCAAAATCCATATTTGGTAGTAACAGAAGAAGGAAAACTAGTATGGGTATTAGATGCTTATACGATTTCAGACGATTATCCTTATTCTCAAAAAACAACTATAAGGGAAAATTCTACTACAAGACTAGAGCTAAACTATATTCGTAATTCGGTTAAAGTTTTGATTGATAGCTATGATGGTACAGTTTCTTTTTATATTACAGATCGTACGGATCCTATTGCTATGGCATATCGTAATATTTATCCAGATTTATTTGTGGATTTAGAAGAGGATATTCCAGCCGATATTAGTCAGCATTTTATTTATCCAGAATATTTATATCAAATACAAGCTAATATTATTACAAGATATCATAATATTCAACCAGATGTGTTATATCGTAGTGATGATATTTGGGAAATTGCTACTTATAATGCTGGCAAAGTCATAACAAAAACAGGAACCGATATTACCCCATATTATACCATGACGAAGCTAATAGATGAGGAAGAGCCTACTCTAAGTTTAATGGTACCTTATACACCACAAGGAAGACAGAATTTAATTTCTTATTTAATAGGAAGTTATGACAATAGTGGAAACAGTAAATTAACTCTTTATAAATATCAAGCAGATAGTAATATATTAGGACCAATGCAATTAGATACGCAAATTGGACAAGATGAAACAATTACAAAAGAATTAGAAACCTTAAATGTAAATGGAACCAAAATTACAAAAAATATGACAATTGTTCCTATAGAAGATACTTTGCTTTATGTAGAAGCTATTTATACGCAATATATAAATGAACAAGATGCACTTCCTACTTTGAAAAAAGTGATTGTCGCTTCTGGAAACAAAGTGGCAATGGGAGATACCTTGAAAGAGGCATTAAATAATTTGGTTTCGAAGAATGCTGTTAATATTGAAGTGGAAAATACAGATACAATAGAAGATTTAATTCATACCATTATTAAAGCAAACCATAATTTAACATCCTCTAATGAAAGTGATGATTGGGAAATGATGGGAAAAGATGTAAAAAGGCTACAAGAGTATATAGAAAAGTTAGAAACATTAGTAGAAGAACAAGAAAAAATGCAAAATGAAATTACAGAACAAAATCAAAACAATATCATAAACGAAATAGAAGAAGTGGTATAAAATACAAAAAAACACACAACCTAAGAAAAAGGATGTGTGTTTTTTAGAAGATGTTTCGAAAAAAAGAAAATTTATTATTAAAGCAAATTGACAATTTGAATCAAAATTTACTAGAAAGCAATTTACTAGAAATAGCACAATTATTAGGAAACAAGAAAAAAATGTTGTGGACAAACTTTCTAGCAGGAATAGCAAGAGGAATTGGAATAGGAATTGGAGTAACTGTGATTACGGCTATTTTAATTATGCTGCTTAGAAAAATTGTAACACTCAATATTCCTATTCTTGGGGAATATATTGCAGACATTGTAGAAATTGTACAAAAAAGCAGGTAAATGATAGATTTTACTTGCTTTTTTTAGCATACAATTATATAATAAACCAAAGAAAAAAGAAGGAGAAAAGAAAATATGAATTTAGCTAATAAATTAACTATTTTGCGCATTTTGTTAGTACCTATTATGGTTATGGTTACTTTTTTTACATGGCCAGGAGAATTTTTAGGAATTCCAACGCTTGCTTGGGTGTTAAATGGCATTTTTATTTTAGCCTCTATTACAGATAAATTAGATGGGTATATAGCTCGTTCTAGAAATCAGATTACAACTTTTGGAAAATTTTTAGATCCAATTGCAGATAAAGTATTAGTCATTACAGCTTTCATTATTTTAGTAGAAGAAGGAAAACTTCCTGCATGGATTCCAATTATTATTGTATTTCGTGAGTTTGTTGTTTCAGGTTATCGCCTAATTGCCGTAGAAAAGGGAGGAAAAGTAATAGCAGCTAGTATTTGGGGAAAATTAAAAACAGTAACCCAAATGTTAGCTATTATAGTAGCTTTTTTAGATAATCATGCTTTTGCTACGGTATGTAAAGGAGAATTAAGCGGCTATGCATTTGGTATCAATAGTGTTACCACTGTTCTAATGCTTATTTGTGTTATTGCTACTGTTTTTTCGGGATGGGATTATATAAAAAACGGAAAAGAATTATTAAACGATAAAGAAAAGTTGCAATAATTTCCTCTAGAAAGGATAAGAAAATGGAATTTATTAAAACAATAATGAAAAATAAAAGACTAATTATGCAATTAGGTAAAAATGACTTTAAAAATCGTTTTGCTAGTACTAGTTTAGGAAGTATATGGGGTTTTTTGCAACCCTTTGTTTTTCTATTTACCTATGTTATTGTCTTTCAATATATTTTACATACCAATAGTAGTGGAGAAATTCCCTATGTTGCATGGTTTTTACCAGGCTTAGCTATTTGGCAATGGTTAAATGATACCATTATGTCAGCAAGCAATTCTATTCGTACTTATAGTTATTTAGTAAAAAAAGTAGTCTTTCCAGTTGATATTATTCCTTTGATTGCTATTGTGGCATCTAGTTTTGTGGGAATCTTTTTGGTATTGGTTGCAAGTGTGGTATGTATTATTTTTGGATATTTTCCTAATCTGTTAGAATTGTTGTATGTGCTATTTGCATTTTTTGCATTTGTTGTTGCTTTTACAAGATTTACGTCTGCTGTTACTACTATTATACCAGATTTTTCTAATTTACTTGGGATTCTGATGCAATTGTTTTTCTGGTTTACTCCTATCATTTGGAATTTGAGTATGCTAGAAAATCATCCAACGATTTTAACCATTTTAAAATGTTGTCCCTTTACTTATTTGGTTACTACTTTTCGAGAGGTATTTATTCCAGGCAATATGTTAAGTGAGAATCATTCTATCTTTACTTTTGTATATTGGTTTTTTACCATTGTATTGTTTTTATGGGGAAATAGCATATTTAAGAAAAATAAAAAAGATTTTGCAGATGTCTTATAGGAAAAGTAAAGGAAAAGGAAAAAAATAGATGGAACAAACAGAAAATGTTATTGAAATTGAAAATTTAACAAAAAGTTACAAAATGTATACGAGCAAGAAAGCAAGGCTTTTGGAAGTTCTTTTGCCAAAGTATCATCATCATCATGAATTTTTTGCTTTACAGGATTTTAACTTAAACGTTCAAAAAGGAGAAATTTTAGGAATTTTAGGAAAAAATGGAGCAGGCAAATCCACTTTATTAAAAATCATTACAGGGGTTGCTATACAAACTTCGGGAAGTGTAAAAATTCAAGGAAAAATTAGTTCTCTTTTAGAATTAGGTACGGCTTTTAACCCAGAACTTACTGGAGAAGAAAATATTTATCAACATGGACAAGTGATGGGACTTACAAAGAAAGAAATAGAAGAAAAGAAACAAGCAATTATTGATTTTGCAGATATTGGAGAGCATTTGTATCAACCAGTAAAAACCTATTCTTCTGGCATGTTTGCAAGATTAGCTTTTGCTTGTGCTATTCATGTGGATCCAGATATTTTAATTGTAGATGAAGTTTTATCTGTAGGGGATATGGCCTTTCAACTAAAATGCTTTAAAAAGTTTCAAGAATTTAAAGAAAAGGGAAAAACCATTCTTTTTGTTACCCATAATATATCGGACGTACTAAAAAATTGTACCAAAACGATTATATTAGAAAATGGAAAAAAAGTTTTCGAAGGAAAAGTAAAAGACGGAGTGGAATTGTACAAAAAAATGATAACAGGAAATGGAAATTCTGTTTCAGAAAAAACCTCTTTTGTACAAGAAAAGAAAGAGCAAAAGCAAGACCATACTTGGAAATCGCATTTTCAGGAGAATCCTAATGTAATCGAATATGGAAACCACAAAGCAGAAGTGATAGATTACGGAATTTTTGATGAGCAAGGACAATATTTATCCGTCATTGATAACGAAAAAGAAGTGGTGTTAAAGTCGAAAGTGGAATTTAAGGAAACAGTAGATAACCCTATTTTTACGATGACGATGAAAGATTTTAACGGAATAGAAATTGTAGGAACCAATACAATGCAAGAAAAAATTTATCCTGGAAAATTTGAAAAGGGAGATATTGTTACAATTTCTTTTCGACAAAAATTACCGCTTGCACCTAACAAGTATACTCTATCTTTTAGTTGTACTTATATTAATGCAAAAGGGGAGTTAGAAGTACTGAATCGAAAATATGAAGCATTATTAGTAGAAGTAATTTCTTCCAAAGACTGTGTCGGACTTTTGCGAATAGATTCTTCTATTTCAATAGAAAAAGAAAAAAAAGAAGGATGAAGGAAAAATGAAAAAAGTACTTTTGAATCCCAAGTTTTCTATTAGCCTTTTGTTGTTTCTTTTTCTATGTGTTATTGCTTTTTATGCTCCTTCTGAAACGATGTTAACACAGTTATCTCCACAAGGAAATAGACAGATGATGGGGTATTTATTAAAAACCCCAAATGGCAAATTGATTTTAATTGATGGGGGAACTATAGAAGATACAAACCAGCTAGAAGAACAAATTGAAAAAAATGGAGGAAAAGTAGATGCTTGGTTTTTAACACATGCGCATGATGACCATGTAGGAGCTTTTGTGCAAATAGTCAAAAATACGGATATTACAATTGATAAAATCTATGTTTCGCCGAATGCATTAGATTGGTATGCACAATATGAGCCACAAAGATTGGAATTTACTACTGAATTTTTAGAAACGTTAACTGGGGAAAAACTGAAAAATAAAGTAATAGAACCAAAAGTAGGGCAAGAAATAAAAATAGAAAATATCACAGTAGAAGTGTTGGGAGTAAGAAATCCAGAAATTATAGAAAATGCAGGAAATGAGCAAAGCATGGTATTAAAGTTTAAAACCAAAAAAACTAGTTTTCTAATTTTAGGAGATACGGGAGAAAAAAGTAGTGAAAAATTGTTGCAAACACAAAAAGAAAAACTAAAGAGTGACATTGTACAAATGGCACATCATGGACAACAAGGGGCAACAAAAGAATTATATCAAGCAATTCAACCTAAAATATGTTTATGGCCAACACCAGAATGGCTTTGGAACAATGATGCAGGAGAGGGAATGAATACTGGCCCTTGGAAAACTTTAGAAACAAGAGCTTGGATGGAAGAATTGCAAGTACAACAAAATTACGTAGCAAAAGATGGAAAGAAAACTATTTGGTTAGAATAAGAAAGGATAAGAAAAAATGTCTTATACAAATTTAAGAAAAAATGTGATTCATTGGTATCCTATGCAAAAAAAGAGTAAAGTATTGCAAATAGGTGGGCTTTCAACAGAATTACTAGAAGAATTGTGCAACAAGGTAGAAAATGTTGTTATGCTTGTAGATACCATGCAACAAAAAGAGGAAATTCTAGAAAGTATACAAAATGATAACGTAGAAATTAAAGTAGTACCAAATTTAAATTTCCAAGAAGAGGACACCGAACAATATGATTATGTAACTTTACTTGGCTCTTTAGAGTTCTATCAAGCTACTTTAGAGAAAAAAGCATACAAGAGATTGGACAAGTTATTACAAATAGCAAAACAAAAATGTAAAGAAAAGGGAAAAATACTTGCTACTATTCCGAATAAATATGGAATGAAATATTGGACCACTTTAGATTCTCAAAAAAATATTTTGTGTAATGATAAAATTGCTTTAAGCAAGGAAATGATTTATACTTTATTGGAGAAAAATGGCTTGTTACACTATAAATATTATTATATGTTACCAGACCATGAAATGACAAATGTAATTTTTACAGATTCTTATTTACCAAATACAGAAAGTATTCATCGTAATTTTACTTATGGGGAAGAAGAGTTCTCTAACTTTAATATTACAGAGGCTTATGGAGAAATTTTGAAAGAAGATAAGAAGCTTTTTCCTTTCTATGTAAATTCTTATTTCCTTGAAATAGGAAAAGAACCTTTAGAAGAAAATACAATTCAATTTGTATCTTATACGAATATTCGAAAAGAAGAATATCAAATACAAACCATAATTTATCAAGATAGGGTGGAAAAAACACAAAACAATGAAAAGGCAAAAGAGCATATTGTAAGAATCAAGAAAAATATCGATAAAATGAACGAAATAGGCCTAAAAACTTTAGATACTTATGAAGAAGATAAAATTCTTAGCCGTTATGTGCAAAATGCTAAAACGTATGATAAAGTTTTATTAGAATATTTAGAAAAGGAACAAAAGGAAGAATTTTTTGAAAAAATAGAAAATTATAAACAAGATTTGTTACAAAAATTAGAAGAGGTAAAATTTGAACAAGTAAGGGAAAATAATATTTTTCAAAAATATGGCATGACCTGCCAAGAAAGCATGTTAAAAAATTTTCATTTTGTCAAAAATGGCTTGTGGGATTTGATTTTCCAAAATATTTTTTATTTGGAAGAAAATTTATATTTTTATGATCAAGAATGGTACGAAGAAAATGTGCCAATAGAATATATTCTTTATAGGGCGATTGCTTATTTTATAAATGCGCATGCCTATATTCCAACAGAGCAATTATATGCTACTTTACACCTTACAGAATATGTTGCCACTTTTCAAGAATTAGATAACAAATTGCAAGAAACAATACGTGATGCTACTATGTGGAAAAAGCATCAAAGAACACAAACAGGGCAAACGTTGTTAAACTTATATCATAATTTGCAAGAGGAATTTGCACAGTATAAACAAGAAAATAAAGCAGAGGAAGAATTCCTTGCGGAAATTGCAGAAATAAAAAGACAAAACAAAGAATTAGAAAACAGAATTCACACCTTAGAAGAAACAAATCAAAAAATCATTACTTCTACTTCTTGGAAAATTACGAAACCCATTCGATGGTTAGGAAAAAACATAAAAAAATAAAAGGAGAAAAAAATGAAAATAATCAATATAGGAAGGCAAATAATCTATTATTTAAAAAATTATGGACTAAAAAAAACCATTTATAAAATTTTTTCCAAAATCTTTATTCCTAAAACGGTACAAAGTGAGAGAGAAAAATATCAATTGTGGATTAAAAATAATGAGCCAAAGGAAGAAGAACTACAACAACAAAGACAAACAAAATTTGCAATAGAACCAAAATTTAGTATTGTAACGCCTATGTATAATACCCCAATCAATTTTTTAGAAGAGTTGGTAGATTGTTTGCTAGCTCAAACCTATTCTAATTGGGAGCTTTGTTTGGCAGATGGAAGTCCAACACAAAAGGAAGAATTTAAGTCCGTTCTAGAAAAGGATAAAAGAATTAAATATCAATTTTTAAACGAAAATAAGGGCATTTCTGGAAATACCAATGAAGCATTAAAATTAGCAACAGGTGATTTTATTGCTTTAGTAGATCATGATGATTTGCTACCAAATTTTTGTCTCTATGAGTTAGCAAAAACTATTAACACTCATCCCGAAGTAGAATATATTTATACCGATGAAGACAAAATAGAAGGCAGCAAAGAAAAACGATGTGATCCTCATTTTAAACCAGATTTTTCTATTGATACTTTAAGATCGAATAATTATATTACACATTTATCCGTTTTTAAGAAAGAGTTAATGGACAAGCTAGGGGGCTTTCGAGAACAATATAATGGAGCACAAGATTTTGATATTATTATAAGAGCAATAGAGAATACAAAGCATATTATACATATTCCCAAAGTGCTTTATCATTGGCGTGTCCATCCTAATTCTACTGCTATGGCGTCTAGTGCAAAACCTTATGCCTATGAAGCAGGAATTCGAGTTATTGAAGACCATTTGAAAAGACAGAATTTACAGGCAAAAGTACGTAATGGAGGAGATATTCCAGGAGTGTACGAAGTAGAATATGCAGTAAAGGGAAACCCAAAAGTATCGATTGTAATTCCAAATAAAGACAGCATTAAACTATTAAAGAATTGTATCAATTCCATTTTGAAACTAACTACCTATAACAATTATGAGATTGTTATTGTAGAAAATAATTCAGAAGATGCTAAGACATTTGACTACTATGAAGTAATACAAAAATTAGATAAGGTAAAAGTACTTTTTTATCCAGAAAAGGGATTTAATTATTCGAAAATTATCAATTTTGGTGTTAGGAATTGTGTGGACAGCGAATTTATTTTGCAATTAAATAGTGATACAG
This sequence comes from uncultured Clostridia bacterium, assembly GCA_947629805.1. Lineage (GTDB taxonomy): Bacteria > Bacillota > Clostridia > TANB77 > CAG-508 > UMGS1663. The sequence goes on from CANRFE010000013.1 coordinate 12,278, forward strand.
AACTTCTCACTCCTAATTGGTTAGAAAAATTTATTGGTTATGCACAAAGAGAGGATATAGGTGCTGTGGGAGCAAGACTATATTATGAAGATAAATCGATTCAACATGCAGGAATTGGAATTGGTATTTGTGATTTAGCAGCCAATTTATTAACCAATACACCAAAACATGCACATGCTTATTTTGGAAGAGAATGTTTAACCAGAAATGTTTCCGCTGTAACAGGAGCCTGTTTATTTGCCAAAAGAAGTATGTATGAAGAAGTAGGCTATATGGATGAAGAAAATTTTGCAGTAGCTTTTAATGATGTGGATTTTTGCTTAAAAATAAGAGAAAAAGGATATCTTATTGTATATAACCCTTATATTGAATTAATGCATTTTGAATCGAAAACGAGAGGGTATGAAGATACAGCAGAAAAAAAGGCAAGATTTGACAAAGAAGCCAATCATTTTCGAACAAAATGGAGAAAAGTGTTAGATCAGACAGATCCTTATTCCAATATCAATTTTGCCCAGGATACTGCCCAATACAATATTAGAACCGATAAAATAAATGCTGAAAAAGGAGAATAAGAATGAGAAAATTACTACATTCTTTCTTGTTAGAAGATTACGAAAACATAAGAAAAATAATACAAAAAATAGCTTTTCCTATAGAATTTGTGCTAGCACTATTTTGCGTCTATTCTTTTTACGAAATGGTAGTGGGAAAAGCAATTGTAGGAAGCTATTCTTTTGTGTCTTTGGGAATCTTTTTTCTTAGTTTGCTTGGCTTATTGTATCTTATTTTGTTCCAGTGTAAGTATGAAAAAGAGAAGATAGAAAAATTAACCATTAGTTTCTTAATTCCCATTAGTATATTTTATCTTTTTTTTATGCTGCCAACTTATGTGCCTGATGAAAATGCACATATTTGGAAAGCTTATGAAATTTCTACTGGAAAATGGGTAACCAAAATCGAAGAAGACGGAACGGCAAATTCTTATGTACCAGAGTTTTTTGAAAAAAATCAAGTGTATACGATAGGAAATTATCGCAATTTAGAAAAAATAAAGCAGGAAAAAACAGATTATCAAAATCTTACCTTAGTGGATAGTCCTGCTAAAGCTTATCCTACTGTTTTATATTGCTTTTCTTCTATTGGTTTTGCACTTGCAAGAACCTTCCATTTAAATGGTGTTTTTGCTATTTATTTAGCTAGAATTTGTAATACGATTGTATTTTTGTTATTTAGTTATTATAGTATAAAAATCATTCCGTTTGGAAAGAAAGTATTAGTAACGCTTTTCTTTTTACCAATGACTCTGCAACAGTGCACCTCTATATCAGCAGACAGTCTCATGAATAGTGTTAGTTTCTTTTATATTGCCTATACACTTTCTATTATTATGGAAAACAAAAAACTCACGCTGAAGCGAATGCTCTTATTTGGAATCATGAGTGTTCTTTTAGCTGTTTCTAAAATTGCTTATTGTCCATTAGTAGGTATTGTGTTCTTATTTATAAGCATGAAAAATAGCAATAAAAGGACAAAAGGAATATTTATTTCTACTGTTCTTGTTTTGTCTGCAATTTTGGCAGTGGGCTATTATGCTTTTATGCAACAATATCCTGCAGCAGAATCTGCAAAAGTATATATGGAAGCAAATCATGTAGAACCATCGGAACAAATTCAACATATCCTAAAGAATCCGACGAGTATGATTCCTGTTTTTATAGAGAGTATAAATCAGGATGGGTATCTTAGAAGTATGCTAGGAAGTCATTTGGGATGGCTTAATATTGAAATATCTTCAAGCTATATTACCTTGTTTTTGGTATTTTTAGTTTTAGCTCCTTTTATGGAGAAGAATGAGATGGAATTAAAAAAATCTCATAAAATATGGTTACTATTTCTAGCACTTGCAACTTATTGGTTAGTATTTTTGGCTTTATATATTACTTGGACGCCAGTAGGCAATGTTAGAGCCTTAGGCGTACAGGGAAGGTATTTCTTGCCAATAGTACCATTTGTCTTCTTGTGTTTTTGCAAAAAGAACCAATACATTTCCTATAAACACATGAATTTGCTATGGCTACTAGCATTAAGTTTTCTAAACTTATTTGTAATTCGAGATATTTATCAGTTTTTTATTGGATAATAGGAGGAAAAAATGAAAGTCTTATTAATAATACCAGCTTATAATGAAGCACTGAATATAGAAAAAACAATACAAGATATTACTACGAACACGAATTATGATTATCTTGTTATTAATGATTGTTCCAAAGATAATACCAAAGAAATTTGTGAAAAAAATCAATTTCCTTATTTGTCTTTGCCTATTAATTTTGGACTAGCAAGTGGTATACAACTTGGTATGAAATATGCTTATCAAAAAAATTACGATATTGTTATACAATTTGATGGGGATGGGCAACATCAGGCAAAATATATTCAAAATTTAGTAGACGAAATCGAAAAGAAAAATTGTGATATTGCTATAGGTTCGAGATTTGTAACAAAAAAGAAACCATTTTCTTTAAGAATGTTAGGCAATACCCTTATTTCCTTTTGTATTAAAATGACAACAGGAGTTACAATAAGAGATACTACTTCTGGAATGAGAGCTTATGATAAAATAGCCATAGAGGAGTTTGTAAAAAATTCTAATTCTACACCAGAACCAGATACAATCGTGTATTTTATGAAAAAAGGAATGCAGGTAAAAGAAGTACAAGTGGAAATGTCGGAACGTGAATTTGGAGAAAGCTATTTTAATGTATGGAAATCAATAGAATATATGTTTAATATGATATTTTCTATTTTATTTATTCAAATTTTTACGAAAAAGAGAAAGGAGAATAAAAAATGTCAGTAACCCTAAGAATTATTTTAATTGTATGTTCGCTTATATCCTTCATCCTAGTTGTTCGAAAAATCAAACAAACAAAATTAAAAGTAACAGATTGTATTATTTGGATATTAGGAAGTATTTTGTTGATTTTTATGAGTATTTTTTCTAATGTAGTGGTATGGATATCAGAAAAACTAGGTTTTGCTGCTCCAGTAAATTTTGTTTTCTTTATGATGATTGTTTTCTTATTGGTAGAAGCATTTCATCATAATATGAAAATTTCTTTGTTAAATGAAAAAATAAAAAATTTAAATCATTATATCGCCTTAAAAGAGAAAGAAGAAAAGAAATAGAAAAGCAAAATAGGAGAGTAGAAAAAATGAAAGTATCAATTATTACTGCTACCTATAATTCAGCAAAGACCTTAAAAAATACTTTAGATTCTGTGTTAAAACAAACATATCAGAATTATGAACATATTATTATAGATGGACTATCGAAAGACGAAACACTACAAATTGTAAAAGAATATGAACCAAAATATGAAGGAAAATTACGCTATATTTCCGAAAAAGATACAGGATTATATGATGCAATGAATAAAGGTATCAAAATGGCAACGGGAGATATAATAGGAATTTTGAATTCAGATGATATTTATGCAAATGAATTCGTATTAGAAAAAATCGTACATACTTTTCAGCAAACCAATTGCGACGGAACTTATGCGGATCTCCTTTTTATGGATAGAAAAACCATGTCTATACCACGAAGAATTTGGAAAAGTAAAAAAGGAAAATGGGAATATGGATGGCACCCAGCACATCCTACTTTGTACTTGAAAAAGCAAGTATACGATCAAATAGGTCTCTTTCATTTAAAATATAAAATTGTAGCAGATTATGATTTTATGCTAAGAATATGGAAAAATAAAAAAATTCGATTAGAATATATAGAGGAATATATGATTTATATGCGAACAGGTGGCATTAGTACAGCAGGACTGAAAGGATACAGCAAGAATTTAATAGAAGCACAACAAGTATTAAAAGAAAATCAAATGCAACATCCTTCTATAGTAAATGCTTTTCGTATTGGTAGAACCATAAAACAATTCGTATTAGCTAAATTTTCAAAAAAGAATGGAGTAAATACAAATGGTAAAAAAGTCAGAATTTATTTGGAATAGTATCTCAAGCATAGTTGCCTCTATGCTTAGTGCAGTACTGCTTTTATTTTGTACTAGAATAAATGGAACTGTAGCAGCAGGTATTTTTTCCATTGCTTTTGCAACCTCTGTTATATTAAATGCAATTGGAGATTATGGAATTAGAGTCTATCAAGTAACAGATGCAAAAAGAAATTATCATTTTGGAGAATATTTGGGTTTAAGAGTAGTAGTTGTAACCATTATGTTTTTGGTAGGAGTGTTATTCGTTTTCTTGAGTGGCTACGAACTAGAAAAATTAGTCATTTGTTTATTGCTTATTTCCTTTCGTGTGGTGGATAACTTAAGCGAGACCTATCAAGGAGAATTTCAAATACAAGGAAGGTTAGATCTGGGAGGAAAATCTGTTGTCATTCGTAATCTTGCAGCAATGCTAGTCTTTTTCCTTTTGGACATAGCAACACATAATTTAATCCTTTCTACGTTTGGTTTATGCCTTACGAACTTGACAATATTTATTTTATATGACATAAATAAAATGAAAGATTTTTCAAAAGAAAAAATAAATTTTTCTAAGAAAGCACTGCTAAAATTATTAAAAGATTGCTTTCCCATTTGTATTTCAACATTGCTTAGTTTATATCTAACCAATTGCGTAAAATATGCCATTGATTATTTTGGAAGTTATGAAATGCAAACCTATTATAATATTCTTTATTTACCAATTTTTACTATTAATTTGGTGAGTTTGTTTATTATTAAACCATTGTTTAAGGTATTTGGAGAATATTGGAACCAACAAAAAATAAAAGAATTAACTAGAATTATTCTGCTTCTTATAGGAATTATTATAGTACTTACTGGTTTATTAGAACTGGTATGTGCGTTTCTAGCCATTCCTATTTTAAATTTTATTTACGGGGTTGATTTAAATCCATGGAAAATGGATTTACTTATTTTAAACTATTAGATAATAATAAAGAATATAAATTAGATGTAAATAGAAATATAACATTATATAGTTTAGATAAAAAAGTAACTTATACTTTAGAATTA